>PLBX01000263.1 GCA_003135495.1 Acidobacteriaceae bacterium
ACCCACTGCAACGGGACAAACGCAACCGCTGCCAGCAGCAGGATTACAACACCTCCCAAAAACATCCAGCGGCGGCGCGCATTGCGGATAAGCGGATTCATCATCCGGCGGTAGAGGCGTGTTGTCCAACCTTCCGCGTCATGCGCGAAATGGCCGCCAGCCGCATACTTCTTCAGCAGCCTCAACGCCGCCCACGGCGAAACTACGAAAGCTACGATGAGTGAAAACAACATGGCTGCCGAAGCGCCAACCGGGATGGGACGCATGTACGGCCCCATGAGTCCGCGCACGAAAGCCATGGGTAGAATTGCGCCAATCACCGCGAAGGTGGCGAGAATCGTAGGATTGCCCACCTCGTCAACTGCCTCGACCGCGACTTCAGATAAAGATCGCCCGCGGCTTTCCGGCAAACGAAAATGCCGCACGATGTTCTCGACCACAACAATGGCGTCGTCAACGAGAATTCCAATAGAGAAGATCAAGGCGAACAATGTGACCCGGTTCAGCGTGTAGCCATACAGATAGAAAACCGCGAGAGTCAGCGCAAGCGTGACCGGCACCGCCAGCAGCACTACTCCCGATTCCCGCCAGCCCAGGGCAAGCGCGATGAGTAATGTGACTGATAAGGTTGCGATCAGCAGGTGCTTCAGGAGTTCGTTGGATTTGTCTTTCGCCGTCTCGCCATAATTGCGCGTGACCGTTATTTTCAGATCGTTGGGAAGCATGTAGCCCCGCAACGCATCGACCTTTGACAGCACGCGCTCCGAAATGTCGGTGGCGTTCGTCCCTTTCCGTTTAGCAATCGTGATGGTCACTGCGGAATATTCCGCGCCGGGCGTCCCTCCCATGCCACCGTTCGCATTGGCAAACAGGACGTAGTTCTCGGGCTCAGCGGGCCCGTCTTCAAGTTTCTCCGCCACATCGCGCAGGTAGACGGGACGTCCGGCATGGACTCCGACCACTACCTGTCGCAGATCCTCCACAGTTGTAAAAAATGTGCCTGCTTCGACTTGAAACTCGCGATTGTCCCGCGCAAAGCTACCGGCTTGGCCGCGGCTGTTTGCGCTTTGCAGTTGTCCCAGAATCGCGTCCGGCGTCAGCCCGTATGACGCGAGCCTTTGTGTGTCGAGCACTACTCGTATCTGTCTTGGCTGCCCGCCGATGATCTTGGTCTCAGAGACATCGCTGAGCGGTTTGAGCGAATTCTCCAACTCACCCGCAATTCGCCGCAGGCGATACGAGTCATAGCCTTTGCCCCACAATGTCAATGCCACAATCGGCACGTCGTCAATCGAACGGACCTTGATCAAAGGTTGCGAGACGCCGGGCGGAATACGATCCAAGTTCGAGTACAGCTTGTTGTATGTCTGTACGATCGCATCTTCTTCTTTACTCCCAACATAAAAACGCACAACCAGCATGCTTAAGCCCGGATGACTGATCGAGTAGATGTATTCGACTCCGGGAACTTCGCGCAGTAACTTCTCCATCGGCAGGCTTACTCGTTGAGCCACTTCGTTCGCCGACGCTCCGGGCATCTGCACAAACACATCGAGCATGGGCACGACAATCTGCGGCTCTTCTTCGCGTGGTGTCTTGAGAATGCTGAAAGCGCCAAGAATCAAGGCGGCCACAATCACCAGCGGCGTCAGCTTCGAATCAATGAACGTGTGAGCGATTCGGCCCGCCAGCCCGAGGGAGCGCGAAGACGGAACCATCGGGTTGGACGCGTTGTCGGCCACTACTCGGCCTCGACGCGTTTGCCATTTAAATCGACCGCGCCCGGTTTTGCCACGATCTGCTCGCCATCCTGGAGCCCCGTCAGCACTTCGATCGCAGAGCCAGAACGCTTGCCCAAAGTGATGTAGCGAAGATTCGCAACCTTGTTTTGGTCCAGCACAAAAACGCCCTGCAATTGACCGCGCTCGACCACAGCCGACGGCGGAATCACCACCGCCTCCCGTTCCCCCCGAGAAAACTCGGCCTGCCCGAAGAGTCCCGAACGCAGCCCTGCCTCTGTGGGCAACTCCACCTTCACCAGAAATGAACGACTCGCAGCGTCCGCCGCCGGGACGATCTCCACCACCTTCCCTGTCAAGCCCGCATGATTGAGAACATCATGATTGAGAGCATCAACGTTGACCAAAACCTGCTGGCCTGTTCGCACATAGCGAAGGTCGCTCTCATTGACCGTAACCTCCAGCCGATAGCGGCGCACATCCTCGACCGTGAAGATCGCCATGCCCGGCGAAGCCAACGTTCCAACATCAGCCTTCTTTTCTGTTACCACGCCGTCGAACGGCGCCCGAACCCGCGTGTAAGCCTGAGATGTGCGCGCCTGATTCAATCCCGCTTGCGCCTGCGCTTGCTCTGCTCGTGCCATATCCCGGCGAGCCAGAGCCGCTTGTTGACGCGCTTTGATCTCGTCGAATTCCTGCGCGCTTACAGATTTCTTTTCGAATAAAGTCTGATACCGCTTCAACGTCGATTCCGTCAGCGCCAGGTCGGAGTCTGCTCCTATAAGTTGTTGTTGGGCCGCAACGTCCGCTGCGGTCGAGCGCTCTACCGCCGTTCGCGCCTGCGAGTCGTCGATCACGGCCAGCACTTGACCACGCTGCACGCGATCTCCTTCGTGAACGCGGATCTCGACAATGTTTCCCATCATCTGGCTGGAGACCGCGCTGGTTTGACCGGCACGCACCGTCCCCACCACCGCCAGCAAGTCGGGAATCTTTTTCTGCTGCACCGTGATCACTGAAACGCCCCGCACAGTTTCCGCTAGCGATGCCGTGCGGCTCTGCTCGCGACCGCAACCGGCCAGGCTCAAAGCCGCGGCCAGAGTTAAAAATAAAATGCTCACTTCTGCATGGATACGATTCACGGCGTCACCACCGGAGATTGCGGATTTAAACTTCCGCTCGCCAATTCCAGGTTGGCGTAGCTGGTCTGAAAGTGATAAACGGCCTCCCAGTAATCTGTCTGGCTGCGTCGCGTCGCATCTTCAGCCCCCAGCAAATCGGTAATCGTGCTCAATCCGCCGTCGTAGCGGTCCTGATTGATGCGCAAACTTTCCTCTGCCTGTGCAATGGCCGCTCGGGCAACATCGATTTCTTGCCGGGTGGTCTCCGTCTCGTAATAAGCTCGCCTCACTTCGAGACGCACTGCATCGCTGCCTGCCTTCTTCATCGCCACTGCCTTTTCTTCAAGTGCCTGCTGCCGGGAAAGCTCCGCCCGTTTCGCGCCGCCTTGAAAAATATCCAGCTGTACTTCAACTCCGCTTGACCAGTTATTGCCTCCGCCCCCGGCCAATAGGGTCGGATTATCCATTTCCCATCCCGCGAAAGCGTCGACTCGCGGCCCAAACGACGACTTCGCAATCGACACACTCTGCCGCTGCGCTGCCTCCTCCGACGCAATGCGCTTCAGATCCGGACGATTCGCTAATGCCTCTTTCTCGGCCGCCTGCAGCGTCGGGATCGGAAGCGCGTGCTCGGCTAAAGTTTCGGGAAGCTGAAAAACAGAATCAATAGGCATCCCCATCGCCGTGTTCAGTTCCGCCCGCGTCTCTTCCACAGTGTTCCTGGCGCGGATCAGCTCCCGCAGTCGCGCCGCCATGCGAACTTTCGCCGTCAGCAAATCCGACTCCACCGTCAGCCCACTATCGAATCTGTTCTGGCTGCGATCCAGGATCGACTGGGCGGTTTTCGCAGACTGCGCGGCAACTTCCAGTTCCTTGCCCGCCAGAAGCACGGCATAGTAGGAACCCACCACCTTGAATACAATCTCCTGTCCCGTGCGGCTCAACTGCATATTCGCAGCCTCATTCATGTGTTTTGCCTGATTCACCCCATGCCACGTGGCAAATGAATCGAACAGGGTCCACGTCCCTCCAAAGCGCGTGGCGAAATTGCCCAGCGGAAGCGGTGAATTCAGCTTGTTCAGCGCAAAGTCAGCGCTCGTGAATCGCTCCTGCCGCAGCTCGGTGCCAAACACGTACACTGGGTCATTACCGCGAGTCGCTATTTCGGAAAAAGTCAGATGGGGCATGAGAAACGACCGTGCTTCGCGAACTCCCGCTGAAGCCGCTTTCGTATCCGCAATTGCCGCCTTCCGCAGAGGATTTTTCTCCAGCGCAATCGTTACCGCCTGATGCAGGGTAAGCGACGAAGGCCTAGCCTCCTGCTGAGCAGCAGCTGCCGCAATCAGCACCGTCGCGGATGCGAGGCTCAGCGCCACTCTGAATAGCGTTTTCAACGTCGCTCTCCGGCGGCGTGGGCCCGCTTTTTAAGCGATCGAGTCAATTCAACTTCAGCGGTGATCATTATTCCCCCTGCCCGGAACTATCGGCCATTCATACGAATAAATGCACAAGATCGAGTTTTGTTACAGAGAAAATGCAGCCATAACATTGAAGCGCGGCTTTCGACGTGCCATTCCTACCCCGCCCCGGCATCACCTCGCTATAAGAAGCACCTATAAGCAATAGGAATTACTGCTTGGACGAGATTGCATCCCTGCCACGACACTGGAGATTGAAAAACGCTTTGCGAATTTCACAAATCAGACAACCGGTATCGATCCATAATAAGAATGTTTTTCTTCCTCGGCTCAATCGTCGCTGCCCGCCGCTGATAATGTTGGCTCATAATGTCCGAAGGAGTTCAAATGCAAAATCAATCGATGCAACGCGCACTTAAGTTTGTGGTTTTTGTCGGCACTGCCACCTGCCTCGCAGCCCTCGGAGTTGCTCCCGCGAATGCGCTGCCTCGCCCGTTCCGCGCGCCCCGCACGGTCTTTCCCGTTTTTCAGGCAACATCCTTATCGAACTCGCAACTGATCCAGCCCGAAGAACTGGTGAAAATTCTTCAGTCTCCCAAAAGCGAAAAGCCGCTCCTCATACAAGTGGGTTCGCATGTTCTTTACCAGGAGGCGCATATTCCCGGCTCCGAATACATCGGCCCTGCGGCCAGCGAAGGCGGCCTCCAGCAATTGCGCAAGCGCGTCGAAACTTTGCCCAAAAACAGGTTTATCGTTCTCTATTGCGGCTGTTGCCCCTGGAGCCACTGTCCCAACGTCAAGCCTGCCGCCGATGCCCTACATGCATTGGGCTTCACCAATGTAAAAGTTCTCTACCTGACAAATAATTTTGGGGCGGATTGGGTCGACAAAGGATATCCAGTCGCTAAGGGGGATTAGATGGAACCAGGCAGCTCCTCGCGGCCAAGGACGGCGCCCTCACAGAAATTGAGCAAAACTATCGTCCGCGGACTGGTCTTGCTCATAATCGTCGCGGTATTTTATTTCGCCCTCCGTCATCACCGGGTGCCCCAAGCAGCGGACCGTCAAGCAGCGAACCGAGCCGCCGGCGAACACGCCTTAGCACCAGATTTCGCGCTTCCCGATTTAGCCGGAAAACAGGTCAATCTTTCATCCTACCGGGGCCGGGTAGTCCTCCTGGATTTCTGGGCAACATGGTGCGGACCATGTCGCGAAGAGGTTCCTCATTTTGTCCAACTTCAAAATAAGTACGCCAACCAGGGCCTCCAGATCATTGGCGTATCAATGGACGATGCGCCCGATCCGGTCCGCGAATTCTACCGGCTCTTCAAGATGAACTACCCAGTGGTCATGGGCGGTGCTAAGACTGGTGAACTGTACGGAGGAGTGCTGGGATTGCCAATCGCATTTCTTATAGGACGCGACGGTCGGATTACTGCCAGGCATATCGGCGCGATCAACTTCACAGCCTTTGAAAAAGAAATCGTCGATCTGCTGCGAACCAACCCCGTCGCCAGCCAGTAAAACAAGCCTCGAAAGCTGCCCCTGAAATTATCGATCACCGTTACCGGCGCATATAGTTCGCTTTCAATTGCTCGTAATCGGAAAGCACCTTCCTGCGCAACTCCGTAGCCTTCGCCCGGCCCGGACGGTCTGCCGGCGATCTTCGGCACCCGTCTATAGTCGCTTTCAGACTGGAGAGGAACGCCTCGCACGGTTCGCACCCCTTCAAGTGTCGCTCCAGTTCTTCACATGGCGCATCATCCAGCTGCTCGTCGAGATAGTTTGAGAGCTCGGCGAACAGCGCTTTGCAGCGCGCTGGTCTGGCCTCATCGTCCGTGCGCCGCTTAATGCCGGATTGTTCGTGGCCGGATTGTTCCTGCAAAGATGTCCCCGAAGCGGCGGGCACGCCTTCAAAGCCACGCTTTAGCGCCTTCATCAATTCCTTACGGACAAATAACCTGGCCCGGTGGAGACGGACCCGCACCGTTCCCGAACGTACACCCGTGATCTCCGCGACCTCGTCATCGGTTAGCCCTTCCATGTCGCGCAAAACTAAAACTATCCGGTATGGTTGCGGCAGTTTCTGAATAGCACTTCGCAAACGCGCAGCATCCTCATTCCGCATGGCAAATGCTTCCGGATTGAAGCCCTTGGCCGCAAGCTGCGCAAATTCCTTCCGATCCGGCATCAGTTCGTCGAGCGAAAGATCCAGCCTGGGAGCAAACTTACTACGCCGCCGGCTCATCAGGCAGCGATTCTTGGCCACTTTGTAAAGCCACACCGCCAGTGCCTTGGGGTTGGTCAATTTGGGCAGGTAGGGAATCGACTTGAGCAATACCTCTTGCATCGTGTCTTCCGCGTCCTCGCGCTGGCCGCAGATCCGCATGCTGAAAGAGAACACCGTATTTTGGAGCAGAGCCAGAGCCTGCTCCAGCGCCGCATCGTCACCCCGCTGCAGGAGTTGCACGGCTTGTTCTATCTC
>PLBX01000535.1 GCA_003135495.1 Acidobacteriaceae bacterium
CGTCAACTCCCGGTTTGTCGGCAAACCTTACCTTACCCGGATTAGGTAAGAGTTGTCCGTCATCCAGGTGCGATCTGCTGTCTGAACGGCTGAACTTATTTGTCCGCAATGCTTTCCACCAGTACACTCTTATGGGGCGTGGGGGTGCAGACTATGGGAAAGCTGGGCAGGCTTCTTCGTTTTAGGCTGTACAGTTCGTGGACGTTAAGTTTCTTACTTGGCGTTGCGAGTTGTTTCTCTCTTGTACCTGGTACTTTGTTCTTCGCCGAACCATCGGCCGCGCAGACTCTCACGCCGCCGCAGTACCCCGCCTTGCCGAGTGAAACGCCCACGGAAATCCAGCCCGTCACTGGTAGTTTCGATTACGCCAGGCGCGAGGTGATGATCCCCATGCGCGACAGGGTGAAGCTGCACACGGTCATGCTGGTGCCGAAGGGCTCCAAGAACGCGCCGATTCTGTTGACACGCACTCCCTATAACGCCGACGAACTTACTACGCATATCAATAGCTCGCACCTTGGGCCGAACCTTTATGGCTATGACAACGCGACCAACGTAATACTCGAAGGCGGCTACATACGTGTGATTCAGGATATTCGCGGCAAGTATGGCTCCGAGGGCGACTATGTAATGAATCGACCGCTGCACGGGCCGCAGAATCCGACGCCAGTCGATCATGCTACCGACACCTACGACACCATCGACTGGCTGGTGAAGAACACGCCGGAGAGCAACGGTAAGGTGGGCATTCTGGGGATCTCGTACGACGGCTTTACGCCGCTGATGGCGTTAGTCAATCCACACCCGGCGCTGAAGGTGTCTGTGGCGATGAATCCGATGGTCGACGGATGGATGGGCGATGATTGGTTCCATAACGGCGCCTTCCGCGAACAGAACATGTCGTACATCTATGAACAGGTAGTGACGCGCAAGAACCAAGCCAAATGGTGGCGAAGTCACTTCGACGACTATGACGAGTTCATGGCGGCTGGATCGGCGGGGGAGTTGGGACGGCAACATGGGTTGGAGCAGAGCGGATTCTGGCGGAAGGTGATCGAGCATCCCAGTTATGACGCGTTCTGGCAGGATCAGGCGATGGATCGAATCCTTGGCGGGCAGCCGCTGAAAGTCCCGGTGATGCTGGTGCACAGCTTGTGGGATCAGGAAGATATTTATGGTGCGATAGCCGTATATAAGGCCATCAAACCGAAAGACACGAACAATGACAAAGTATTTTTGGTGATGGGCCCGTGGCATCATGGCCAGGAAATTGAGGATGCCAGCACGCTGGGCACGCTGAAATTCAGTAGCGATACGGGGCTTTATTTTCAGCGGGAAATTCTGCGCCCGTTTTTGGATCATTACTTGAAAGATGACGCGCCTGCTGCGGACGTTCCGCCGGTGAGTGCGTTTGAGACGGGCACCAATAAATGGCTCAAGCTTCCAGAATGGCCGGCGGGATGTGTGAGTGGTTGCACGGTTCGAGCCACGCCGCTGTATCTTAGCGATGGAATGAAGCTGGGCTTCTCAACGCCGCAAGCAGGTGGAAAAGCTTTTGAGGAGTATGTTTCCGACCCGGCGAAGCCAGTTCCCTACCGGGCGCGACCAATTCAACCGATGGGCTACGGCAATGGAATGACGTGGTCGGAGTGGCTGGTTGACGATCAGCGGGAAGCTTCAGGCCGTCCTGATGTGCTCACGTTTGTGACGGATGTGCTGAGTGCGCCGATGAAGATCAGCGGACAGCCGATCGCTAATCTCGTAGCTTCGACGACCGGAACGGACTCGGACTGGGTGGTCAAGCTGATTGATGTATATCCCGACGAAGTCGCGGGGCAGCCGGAAATGGGTGGATTTCAGCTGATGATCTCCGCGGACATTTTTCGCGGGCGCTATCGCGACAGCCTGGAGACGGCGAAGCCAATCGCGGCTGGGCAACCGCTGCTGTATAAGTTCGCCATGCCCACAGCGAATCACGTGTTTCTACCGGGACATCGCATGATGGTGCAGGTTCAGTCAAGTTGGTTCCCGCTGTATGACCGAAATCCGCAGACGTTTGTGCCGAATATTTTCTGGGCCAAGCCGAAAGACTTTCGGAGCGCGGTGCAGCGCGTGTATCACACGCCTGGTGAAGCGAGCTTCATCGAGTTGCCTCTGCTCACGATGCGTTGAGGCGGGTTCGGATGAGTCCCCAGTGGAAGGGGGAGTCTGATTGCCGTTGAAATCCCGTTCTTACTCTAAACTTCCCCAGCAATGGTCCCGGGCTTTCGGGTGAATCAGTATCCGCTTGTCCGTGTAATTCCCGGGTTGTCGGCAAACAGGAAGTAATCGGAGATGGACTTCTTCACGCCCTTGGAAAGACGCCGACACCGACATCCCCATCCTGAAGCAAGCAAAAGCCGAGTACGCGAAGCTGCAATGAGTACGCTCGTTGATTGCGTGCTACTGCGGGAGACGCCTTTTTGACCAGCGTTGAATTCTCTTGGTTTTGGCGGACAGTCATTATCCCGTTAGGCTCACCGAGCTGCCGATCACGGGATCAGTACGATTTTCCCGGCTAGTCCGCCTCGCTCAAAAATGCGATGTGCCTCTTGAATTTCCTGCAACTTCATCGTGCGAGCAATTGGAATCGAGAATTCATGGCGAGCAACATCGTCAGCCAGTTGATAGAGTCGTGAGGCGTCCGGCTGCGCCATGAACGCCTCGACACGGATGTCGTATTTGTCGGCTGCCTCTGGTTGTCCGAGCACTGAACCCAGCACGCCGCCCTTACGGATCGCTTTCAGCAGCCGCTGAATCGTCGTACCCCCAACCGTATCGGCGATGGCGTCGAGATTGTTCAGATGACCGATCTCTTCATCGCTGTCGATGGCGACAACTTCGTCAGCTTTCAATTTCGACGCTTCTTCTTTTTCATTCTCCCGAACACCTGCTAGTACATGCGCTCCGTGCTTCCGAGCCACATGCACTGCTGTTCGTCCTACGCTTCCGAGTGCTCCGGTGACGAGCACACTCTGACCCGCCTTGGGCTTTACGGCTCGCTCGATCAATTGAGCGCCCGTTGTAGTGACCAGAGGAAGTGCGGCCGCCTGCTCGAAACTCAACGCGTCGGGAATCGGAGTGAGCACGTCAGCTTTGGCGACCGCGTATTCCGCATAGGTACCATTCGCCAATGCCATGACTCGCATCCCCTTCGGGAAACCCTGAACGTTGCGACCCGTCTCGACCACTTCACCAGAGAGGTCTCTCCCTAAGATCGCTGGAAATTCGATAGGCATGCGCGACTTCGCTGCTCCGTTGCGTATTTTCACGTCAATGGGATTGACACTTGTGGCACGCACCCTTACGAGTACTTCGTTATCGCCGTATTTCGGCACGGCAGTTTCTTCGTACCGCAATTGCGATGGATCGCCGTATGAGTACAGCAGGACAGCTTTCATAGAAACTTCTCCTCGTTTTGCTTTTCAGATGCAAGATTCTGCCTTGCGGCACTTCTCTATTTTGATCCTGCGAACAGGTCGGCGGATTCCTGCGCATTTTGTTGACTGAGTCTTATGCTATCCCTAACATTGCACCCTGGTCTAGCGCCACCCATGATCGGCCAAACCATCTCGCATTACCGGGTCATCGAGAAGCTCGGGGGAGGCGGGATGCGACGGCGGGTCAACGAGGGCAGGGATTAGCTCTGGATTCAGACAGAACTGGCAAGGCGTGTGCTGCTGCTGAACGGTGACGGCTATTGCAACGCCACTACATCAA
Organism: Acidobacteriaceae bacterium; assembly: GCA_003135495.1. GTDB lineage: Bacteria > Acidobacteriota > Terriglobia > Terriglobales > Acidobacteriaceae > Acidiflorens. The sequence continues at coordinate 3,760 of PLBX01000535.1, forward strand.
TTTCTAGCAGCGCGTCTCTGGGCAGAGCAGCAACTTGGACAGTGGAGCGCGACGGCGGTTCGTTCTTGAAGAACTGCCCGTAGACCTCGTTCATGGCGGGGAAATCCGATATGTTCTTCAGGAACACCGTGGTCCTGACCACGCGATCCATACTGCTCCCAGCAGCCGCAAGCACAGCAGAGAGGTTCTTTAGCACGCGCTCGGTCTGGGCCTTGATGTCGCCCTCGATTAGTTTGCCTGTCGCGGGATCAAGCGCAATTTGCCCGGATGCGAAGACGAACCCACCCGCTTTGATCGCCTGCGAATACGGCCCAATGGGCTGGGGCGCGTCTTTAGTCGCAACGACTTTCTTCTCCTGTGCGAAGCTTACGGAGGTCATCAGAGCTAGGACAAACAACAGTGACAGGCATTTCTTCATGTTACCTCCTTGCGGCGATGGAGTTGTGCGCCACTCAACCGATCACGACTGGGCGCAAGATTCAGGGTGCAATCTTAGGCGTGATGTGAAGACAGAGTCAACGGCGACGTTATAGTGTTACAGCGGCAGCACCAGCTTTGACGACAGTTCTTCGGCTCCGCTGACCCAGATCGTGAACTAGGGACTTATGCGAGGCTTCTCACCCCCGGCCCATAAGGGTGGAATTTCCAACCTCACTTTATGCGGCTTTTCGCCCCTGTTTCGCCATGGCTGCCTGCTGGCCCACGGGTATACCTTGTTGACCAGTGTGGCTGTACCACAATCCTCGGTTCCTCCAATCTTGGCTCGTGCTGAAACCACACTGATTCGGACTACCCAAATCACGATCTGCCGCTGTACCAGAATTTACACTTTCAGGTGCGCAGCGTAGCGATCTTAACCGTGGCGAACGACTGGAGACATCCTTACGCGCCCTTCGGCGACATGCTTTCATGCTGACGGTGTGGTCGTAAAGCCCCTTTCCGATACATCGTTGTGCTTCACTACATGCGTGATCCTGAGAGCCGACAACACCTCCCGGCTCGTAGAGGAATACATTCGAATGTTCCTCCGTAAATATGCGCCCCAGCGCCTGCCACCAATGCGGATGGGATCGTCGCTGTCCGCGCCAGTTGTCAGCTTGAAAAGGGCAATCGGTTCGTCCCGCCCTTGAATAGCCCACTCAAGAGCTTCCACGCTGAGCTGTCGTTTTCAGTTCACCAACCATCGCCAGGAAGTGTTTGATTCTCGTGCCTAGAATCAGACGCGACCTACGTCTATTCTCGGTAGCGATTGCGACGAGTGCGCCTCGCATTGCTTTTCTGGAGATCTGAAATATTCCCCCGCCACTGACACCCTGGAGCTTAGGTGGACTGGCGCGTCTCCCTTCGACCCGGATCTCCTTATGATCAAAGTCGAGCAATATGTGATCTGACTTTGACCTCCGCTCCTGTAGGTACTCGGCAGCATCTACCGGCTGTGTCGAGAAGCGAAAGGACTGTTGGTGAATCCGACGATCGGCCTTGGAGATCTTCACTTGCGTCCTCGATGCAGAATAGCCGAGAACGAAATAGAAAGACCGAACATCATCTTGGTCGTCTGGTTGATCTTCTTGATCGATTTCTACGCCAGCCAAAAACACGTGGTGCTGGAAGGCCCCCAAGTGACGTGCCGCCAGAGCCAGCACACCAACATCGAAATCGTTCCCACCTCCCGAGGATTTCAGATGCGCTGTACACGGCGGTAACGGTTGCAACTTCCCGCCCCTTCCTTCAGAAGGAGCAAAGAGTGTTGCGGAGCCGGCGTCTCGAATCACGTGTGCTGCCGTAAACGCATAAAACTCCGAATCCAAGCGCACGAGGGCGCAAGAACCAATTCTGTCGGGTTGCCCGTTACGATAGATGAACAAAGGCACCACGGATTCCTGCAGGCGTTCGGTTAATAGCCGTTTCTCTTCCTCTTTTCGTGCTGACGCTTCATCTAGAATTGCTTGAAGATCGATACCATGTTGATGCGCTAACGGCTCCATCATTGCCGTAAGGTCGCGGACAGCGTTGCTTTAGCGAACGCCCCTGATCTCTACGCTGTTTGGCGAAATCGATTCTTTTCGACATCTCTCCCCGAGATACATCTTGCCACCCGTCCGTCACCCCCCGAAGAGGCTAAGGCAGCCCGAGTGGACTACTTAAAACAGCGCTTGTGAGCGTTCAGAATTTCATCAATGATGTTGCGAAGCTGCCCTCGAACCTTCCTTTCTCTACCAAGACATAGCAACTCATCGAGGAACAATAGGAGATGAAGTAGGCAACGCTCCTCACCGAGTACTGAAG
>PLBX01000127.1:0-5494 GCA_003135495.1 Acidobacteriaceae bacterium
CTCTTGTAGTTGCTGTCGGCGGCGATTATAAAGAGCCGTCCGCTGCGAAACGCGTGGCCGCTTATTCACAAGATTCCGGCGCCACATGGCATCTTGCCGAGGCGCAGCCTGGAGGCTATCGCTCAGCCGCCGCTGAATTTTCCGGGGGAGATTTCGAAGCGGTCGGCCCGAATGGAACCGATATCAGCCAGGGACATAGCGGCGAGCGCATGCACTGGAAACATAGCGACTCATTGAATCTCAACGCTGTCAGCTTTTGTGGCGCCAACGGCTGGGCAGTCGGTCCGAAAGGAGTTGTCGCTCGCTTCCGAGCACCACTCAGCGCAACGCCATCCCAGCCTCAGCCGAGAACTCCATCGAAACAAAATCCTGGCGCAGAAATTTCGGGAAGGCCGCAGCCGCAATCATCGCCGCATTGTCTGTAGAAAGCGCATGCGACGGAAAGAACACCGGAATCCCCCGCATCGCTGCTTCGCGTTCGAATGTGGTCCGCAGCTCGTGATTAGCGGCGACTCCACCGCTTACAAAAAGAGTTCGCACGTTATATTCTTCCGCGGCCGACAATGTCTTCAGCACTAAATCATTCACCATCGTACGCTGGAATGAAGCCACCAGATTGAGCGTTTGCCGATCGCACAACTTGCGCACATCCTCCACCAACGGCTTGCCGATTCCCGCAAGGGCCGCGCGGCGAGCCTCCATCGCAGGCTTCATATTCTGCGTCTCCACATATCGCAAAACCGCCGTCTTGATTCCACTATAAGAAAAATCGAAATGCGGCCCGGCATCTTTAACGACGACTGCTGCCTCATTTTGCGTCTGATCCCGCTGCTTGTGATCGCGACGGTCGGCGTGCTTCATCTGTGAAATCTGAAATTTCACCGCCTGCGGATCGCCGTGCTTCGCCAGTCGATCGATGATTGGTCCTCCGGGATAGCCCAATCCCAGGAGCTTCGCCACTTTATCGAATGCCTCGCCCGCCGCGTCATCGCGAGTGTGGCCGATATTCCGGTAGGTCCACAAATTTTGCTGCACTTCGGCGAGATAGAGATGCGTGTGACCGCCAGAGACAACCAGCGCCAGCACCGGGAAATTTAAATCGCTATTGGCACTCTGCCGCTGCTCCAGCAGGACGGCGTGAATGTGTCCCTCAAGATGATTCACCGCAATGAGCGGCTTCTCCAGGGCAAACGCCAGCGCTTTGGCAAAACTTATGCCCACGAGCAGAGCGCCCGCCAACCCCGGACCCTGCGTCACCGCGATCGCATCCAGCGATCCATAAGCTTGTTTGGCTTCAATCAAGGCCTGGCGCACCACCGGAACGATAGAGCGCAAATGCTCGCGCGAAGCCAGTTCCGGGACGACTCCGCCGTACGGTTGGTGAGTAGCGATCTGTGAGGCCACCACGTTCGACAAAATTTGCTGGCCCGAGCACACCACGGCCGCACCCGTCTCATCACAGGAGCTTTCGATACCGAGGATGTATACGTCGGGCATAATGAAGGTTGCGGTGAGAAGAAGATTCTCTTCACGCGCGCAGCGTGCTGAACCGCACTGCTAGTCTAAATGAGGGAGCGAGTGCCTTTGCAGGAAGCGAGAAACCACGCCGCCGAAATCGTCAACATCTTGCGCGAGCGCGGCCACCAAGCTTACTTCGCTGGAGGATGCGTGCGCGATCTTCTGCTGGCCCGTGAGCCCGCCGACTACGACGTAGCCACGGACGCGACGCCGCAGCAGGTGATGGGGATCTTTCCGCAGACGTACGCGGCAGGCGAGCAATTTGGGGTGGTACTGATACCGAGATCGCCCGCGGAGCACGCTCTGACGGGCGAAGACGCCCCTCGTTCCCCCGGCAATGATTACACAGGCAATCACAAAGGAGCTGTCGAGGTTGCTACTTTTCGATCTGATATCGGCTACTCGGATGGGCGCCACCCTGACGAAGTTCGCTTCACTAAGGATCCGCGCGAAGATGCGCAGCGCCGCGATTTCACTATCAATGGCATGATGCTCGATCTCGCGAGCAACAAAATTCTAGATTTCGTTGGTGGCCGCGATGATCTGAAAGCTGGAATCATTCGCGCTATCAGCGATCCCAACCGCCGCTTTACCGAAGACAAGTTGCGCATGCTCCGAGCCGTTCGTTTTGCAGCCCGCTTCGATTACCAAATCGATCCCGCAACGATGGCTGCAATCCAAAGATTAGCTCCTGCTATTGATCAGGTCTCATGCGAGCGCATCCGCGAAGAATTAACCAAAATGCTAACCGAAGGCCGCGCCCGCCGCGCCTTTGAATTGCTCGATGCGACCGGCCTGTTGCCCGAAGTACTACCAGAAATCGCCCAAATGAAAGGGGTGCAGCAGCCACCGCAGTACCACCCGGAAGGCGACGTGTTCGTGCACACATTGCTCCTACTCGAGAAACTGCAGCCCGATGCTTCGGGCTCAATTTCGAAAACTCTAGCGTGGGGAGCTCTGCTCCATGACGTAGGCAAGCCGCCTACATTTCGCGTCGCGCCTGACCGCATCCGCTTCGATGGCCACGTCGATGTAGGAATAAAAATGGCTGCCGGAATTTGCCGCCGTTTGCGATTCTCCAACCACGAGACCGATCAGATTCTGGCGCTAGTCGATAATCACATGCGTTTTGCCGACGTGCAGCGCATGAAGCAATCTACGCTGAAAAAGTTTCTGCGAATGCCGCGCTTCGACGAGCACCTGGAACTGCATCGTATCGACTGCCTATCCAGCCACGGCCACCTCGACTCGTACGAATATTCGCGCGAGCAATTGCGCTCCATGCCGCCCGAGGCCATCCGTCCCCAGCCGCTGATCTCGGGCCGCGATCTGATGGCAGCAGGCTATGAACCCGGCCCGCGCTTTAAGGAGATCCTGACAGCAGTCGAAGATGCGCAACTTGAAGGCCGCCTGGATTCATCCGACGCCGCGATGGAATTTGTGCGACGAGAATTTTCGCTGTAATTGCACAAACTGCAATTCCGCGTCTTGCCCGCGAATCTCAAGTACGTTGGCATTTGGAAAGTAACCTGGGAGAAGATAAAGTTAAGGCATTGATGTTTCTGCGAATTAAGTCTGGACGTTTGATTTTTGCGCTGGTCATTCTTTGGTGGGCGTTTTCTTGCGCGGCGGTCTGCTGCGGACAATCGCCTCAGCCGCTTTCTGCACCAGGTCCGCAGCAAACGCCGCAAGCACTGGATACAAACACTCAACAGCCCGGATCCGTCAACGGCGCGATAACCGGCACGATAGTCGATCCCAGCGGCGCCGTCGTTCCCGGAGCAACCGTGATGCTCACGCGCGATAATCTAAACCCTGAGCCTTCCACCACCAGCGCTCCAAACACGGGCACTTCAAAAAAAGGCACGCTATCCGGCAACGATGGCCGCTTCGTTTTTGCCAACATCCCTCCCGGCTTATTCCATCTCACAATTATTTCCGCCGGATTCGCCACGCAATCGTTTTCTGGAGTTTTGCAATCTGGGGAAAATCAAGCAATCGCCATCGCGCTCGCCATGGCTGAAGCGATCACCGAGGTGGAAGTTGGCTTGACCCAGACTGAAGTGGCGGAAGAGGAAATAAAAATCGAGGAGAAGCAGCGCGTCCTCGGCGTCTTCCCAAATTTTTACGTCAGCTATATTCCGAACGCGGCTCCTCTTAACTCGAAGCAAAAATTTGAACTGGCCTGGAAGTCAGTCATTGATCCCGTCACGTTCGCATTAGTAGGCGTTACTGCAGGAGTTGAGCAGGCCGATAATTATTTCAGCGGATATGGCCAAGGCGCACAAGGTTATGCCAAGCGTTTTGGCGCCGGTTATGCCGACACGATCAGCGGCACGTTCATTGGAGGCGCGATTCTACCTTCTCTTCTGAAACAGGATCCTCGATACTTTTACAAGGGAACTGGAAGCAAACGTTCGCGCGCTCTCTATGCCATCGCCAATGCTTTTATCTGCAAGGGCGACAACAAACGGTGGCAGCCAAATTATTCCGGCATTCTGGGAAGCCTGGCTGCGGGCGGCATTTCAAATCTTTACTATCCGGCAAGCGATCGCAACGGTGCAGCGTTGACCTTCGAAAATGCCGCTATCGGAATTGGGGGCACCGCTATTAGCAATCTGTTGCAAGAATTTGTGATCAGAAAACTGACTCCAAAAGTTCCGAATGATCCGGCGAACCCGAAGTGATGGAGCGCTGAGTCTGCGCTCGGCCACATGAGCAAGATCGCCTCCACCACAAATCTCTTGATACGCCAACATGGTGCGCCAAGCGCTACTGCGCTGGCACCGGGCGCTTTGCGGCGACGGGGCTCACTCCCTTCGTGCACCGTCCAGATGCGGCCTCAGGTTTGGCCGCCGAGCGTATAGCATCTTGAGTCTGACGAAGTGAAGTCATCAGCGCTTCTCGAGATACCCGGCGAACGATCGGGCTGACAACGTAGCGAAGCAAAAACGGAATGTCCCGGCTGAGAACGATCGCTTCCAATTCGACATAGACGCCCCCATCGCGCTCTTCGAAGCGGGTAATGCTGTAGGTTTTCCAGATCAGGCCCGTACCTTCGTCCTCGGGCAACATATGCTGGCCATCTGTACCGTAGCCCGCAATTTCCTGGATGCGCGTCGATTCAGAGACGCTATACCAACGCTGGTCATTAACCCGCAAATAAGAGGACCGGAAGTCGCTATCGAGCGCAGTCTTCGCGACCAGCGATTTGTTCATCAGGAGCATGTAAAACTCGTCTTCCGATTCGCTGGCGGCAATGACTTTGGAATCGATCACAGCCGGTTTGTAGACCTCTTTGTAACATCCATAACCGCGCACGACGGGCAGAACATCGTGCAGCGTCGCATTCGGGATAAAGGCTTCGCCATTCCAATCGTGAATCAGTCCGGAGGGCACTCGTTTCGGAATATGCGGGCCGGCGGGCGAAACCACGATCTCGCCGCTCCTGAGTTTGGCAGCAAGTTCGGGAGCTTCATCGCTCAAAACAAAAGGATGATCAGGGACTAGACGTTCCTGCACCTGGGCATTCACCGCGTCGACGTATTCTTCCCACGCTTTAAGCGCCTCGGTCTTGAGGTTAGCCGAATTGGCCGTCCACGGAAAAAGAATGACGATACACAGGCTGAGCCGGAGGACAGCTCGCTGAAACGAGAACCATGCAGAGTGCGGCACGGTGAGAGTTTCGAGTCGCTCCACCGGTGGCACGGCCTGGATTGGAAGGACGGCGCTCATGAATTACCGCCATGTACCGTACTCAGATTCGATGTCACAAAACAGCGGAGGATTCGATTTGTGTCGCGGATGATTGTTAACTGGCGAAAACCCGTTTCCCAGCCAACCACTCATCCAGCAATCCCAGCCAATAGTTATCCAGCAAATCGGGGGATGAAAACACGACTGAATAACTCTCGGGAATAGACCTCCATCTTCTGTTTTGCAAATGACTTTCGCGGACAAGAGTGTCCGCGCTACA
>PLBX01000127.1:5628-5863 GCA_003135495.1 Acidobacteriaceae bacterium
GCGAGAGAGACTGCGGCCTTCGGGAGTGGTCAAATAACGCGAGCTGGATCCGCTATCTCCGGCTATAGAAGCAGCCTTAGCCTCGATGGCAGCTACCATCTCCTGTAAAGAGTTGGTCCCAGCCTGTGCCCCCTGTCCCGCTGGGGTAGAGATCTTTGTCGCGAGTGATTTTAACTGGGAGCGCAAACTGCGAACCTGCTGCAGCGCCTCGTAATCTCGATGCAACGAGTCAGCA
>PLBX01000127.1:5876-6384 GCA_003135495.1 Acidobacteriaceae bacterium
CCGGCAAAACCGCGGCTCCGAGTGGATAACGCGGCGTGTCGCGATAAATGGCTGAAATTGGATAATCGCGGTCGAGCACGTCGGGCTCAGGGTAGTGCAAATCCCAGATGAAACGATGCATTCCGGCCCGCGCCGAAAGCACGCGCGCCGGACGCACCCAGTAGGTGGGAACGTTTAGTTCTTTCGCATTCACCGGCGTAGGCTTATCGTCGCTCGAAAAGTGGCGCACAACTTTGCCCGATGCAACATCGATTATTTCGAGGGTCACCGCAGTGGAAGCTTCATGACCTGCGCCGCCGATCCAGTAATCGATCATCGCGCCATCGGGTGGATTCTGCCCCGCCGGCTCTTCGGGCGGAAGTGGCGTGTCGGTATTGTTGTTGCGCCGCACGCGATAAGTAAGTTGCGGCGCGAAAAAATGTGCCGGATCGTGTCCGGTGGCAATTTCAGAGCTGAATTGCCGTAGCGGCGTGATGTTGTCGAGAACCCAAAACGAACGGCCGTGAGT
>PLBX01000220.1 GCA_003135495.1 Acidobacteriaceae bacterium
TCGCGGCTGTTCCAGAATATTCGCGAGCGCCAGGGCTTAGCTTATTCGATTTACAGCGACCTGAATCCGTACCGCGACACCGGATCCATGTGCGTTTATGCCGGCACGTCGCGCGAGTCGGCGATTAAAGTTGTCGAGAGCGTGATCGCGGAATTCCGCAACCTCAAAACGACTCCTGTGCCTGAAGAAGAACTGCGCCGATCTAAAGATCAGCTAAAAGGCAGCCTGATGCTGTCCCTCGAATCCTCGACCGCGCGCATGTCGAATCTCGCCCGCCAGGAAATGTATTACGACCATTTCTATGGTTTGGATGAATTGATTGAACGGATCGAAGCTGTGACCGTTGCAGATCTGCAGCAAACCGCTGAAGAATTTTTCCGCACCGAACAAATCGCAGTAACAATTCTAGGCAACCTGACCGGGCTAAAACTAACCCGCGATCAATTAGCCTGCTAAAAGATTTTAGTGTGGGGACGGGCGCCCTCGCCCGTCCAAGCCGTGCGCAGCACGGCCCGGCCACGAATACCTCAACTCTCACCACCGCAGCCCGACGCTAATGGGAATGACGATGGTTTGCCCATCGCTCTGATAAGCGCGATGGTACCGCCCCTCAACATACAACCTGGAATGCAAGCGCGGCACCGGGTACGTCACCCCACCGCCATAATTGAATCCGCCCGCATCCTTGGTCATCGACGACATGGTTTGCGCGCTCTGAATGGCGCCGTTGAGGCAGTTAACGTCCCACCAGCGCACCCACGCGGCCTGACAAATTGTGCCCGGCGCAAGCAACTGGCTGCGCGCGGAAACACTGCGCCGGTAGAACCCGACGCCGAAAATTCCATACGCCTTCCATTTACCGAAGTGACGAGGCACGTTGACGATGCCGTCTAGGCTAATGGCCTGCAGGTTTCCGCTCGCGTCGGGTAGGGACTGGTTCTGGCTGACGCTAGGCCGCAAACCCAAGCCGTAATACATATACTCGGCGTCCACTCCAAACAGTCGGCTGAAATTGATCCCGGCGCCCGCCTCGGCATGATAGGAATTGCCAACAAAGGCGGCGACATAACTGCGGCCGATGCCGAGTCCGCCGCCGACGTTGAAGTCAAAACGATTAAAGTCCGCTTGTGCTGAGGCCATTGCGGCCAGGCCGCAAATGGCGAGCACCAACAATATCCGCTTGCTCAATCTTGATCTCCTGAGTTGCAAATGAGTGCTACGAGCAACTTATGTCGGTCAGCGATTCGAACGCTGTCTGCGCCGCGACGCCACATTCATCTTAATGCGTTTGCAAAATTAGATGCGTGGAAAGAAAACAAAAGCTGGATTTTTGCAGGGACGTCAATTCGGCTCTGCCGTCGGCCTGGTCGTCTTACCCATTTTCCTGTAAACCACCGGCCAGTATTCGCGGAGCATATTCCCTCCAAACCTGGTTGCTAAATCCAAGCCATAGCGAAAAAAAGTGTCTCCGACGGTGCGATTGCGCTCGGGCCAGTACACGTTCGCCAGAGTTTCAGACATCAGCGGTCCCACGAGCCTTGACCATGCCACAGTTTCGCGTCCATCATCCCTGCGCATGATGAAAACCCGCTGTGCCGAATACTTCACCGCCTCCGTCAAGCTGGGATTCACTTCCGGATAAAACCGCGGATCAAGGTGCAAGGCGGAAGCAATCACGAACGTACCAAAGAATTCACTCGAGGCCTGCCGCGCCATCGACGATCCGAAGCGGTCCCCATACCCATCCCACCCCTCTGGAAAGCCGGTAGGCGAATCATGCGTCTGGGCGATTGCAGATCCGAGCACCGCCCAGGTGATGGTGTGCACCGATCCGCTATTGTCCACAAACAATTGGAATTTCTGCCCGCTCGAAAGCGGCTTCTTGCTGGCTGCGATGTCGGGAAATACGATCGACTTTTTCTGCAGCAGATTGTAGAAGGCCACACCGGTGATCTTTTCCATCGGAGTAGGCGTTGGAGTCTGATCTGGCGGTGTCTGACCAGTTTGCACTTGACCAGATGGACTAACACTCTGAGGCTGCTTTGCCTCCTGCCCGAATGCCACGGTTGCAGAGAGAAACACCATTGCCGCAGAAACTATAACCACGATTAGAGCCGATCTCACAGAAAATCCCGGATTCGATCGCGTCAAGATAATCTTCTTCGATACGCTATCTCTGGGGCTAGTTGGCATCGCTAGAGATTACTCAATCGTGGGTCTGGCAGCAAACGTAGATTGTGAATGTAACGTAATTCTTGGCGGGACGCTTTTTGCTTCAGTATCTCGATACAAAATCGACTCAGGCAACTTCACCCGTCCGAGCCGCCAGGTACTCGAGCAACTCGCGAACCGTGAGGCCAGACTCCAGCAGTTCGATCATTTGATCTGCACTCACGCCGACCTGTTCGCCCAACTTCACAACCTTAACTACCGCCCGCTGCAGCGCCTCTTTCTGTGCCAATGTGAGCGGCTCGGATTCATCGCGGATGGGGGCCGGAATCTCTTGCCTTCCAGTAATCACTCGCATACTCCTTGTGGCTTCAGTCTTGGACTCGAGTCATCGTCCAATGTGTATCTATGATCTCTTATTTCAGGCGCCCAAGGATGTGATCCAGCTTACTTCTAGATGTGATGAAATCGGTGCCGCGCCTAGACTAGTCATTCGATTTTTTACACAAGAGCAAGCCCATTGCCCTAATATCGCGTGCTGGCTTAAAGCCGCATTTCATTTTGCCATCAACTCGAGAATCGCCGCCATCTCCACTTCGATACCAGTCTTCAAAGTTGGCTCACGATCAGGAGCAAAATACGGGGAGTGCGGACCCGGTAGCGGCTGATTCGCTTTCTTTGCCTCGGCATACTTTGACGGATTGACTGCGCCCAGTTCAAGCATCACGCTGGGCACGCCACCGTAGCGATATTCCGCAAAATCATCGCTCGCCATAATCGGGCGTCCGAGTACCACGTTCGCGTCACCCATAACCTGCTTCAGCCGATCCGCAAGACGATTCGTGGTTTGAGGATCGTTGTACACGGCGCCGACTCCCTCTTCGACTTGAATGAGCGGCTTCTTCGGCGCGCCCGCGGCCTCGGCTTCGGCCACAGCAATGCGCTCGATCGACGCCAGCAGGTGCTTGCGAACCTCATCTTTGTAGGAGCGCACGGTCAACTGCATCAACACTTCGTCAGGAATAATGTTGTTTTTGGTGCCGCCATGGATCGAACCGACGGTGATCACGGCTGGTTCTTGCGGATCGATCTCCCTGGATACGATGGTCTGCCAGCTCACAATTGTTCGCGCGGCGATCACGATGGGATCGACCGTCTCCTGCGGGGCCGATCCATGGCCGCCCACGCCATACACGGTGACGTTGATGGAGTCGGCATTCGAAGCGCTGAAGCCAGGCGTATAGCCGACTTTGCCGGCGGGTAATCCATTGCTGTCGTGCACCGCGAATGCGAAATTGGGCTTCGGAAAGCGGGTAAACAGGCCATCTTTAATCATGGCCGTAGCGCCCCCAATGCGCTCCTCTGCGGGCTGCCCTACGTAAATAAACGTCCCGTGCCAGCGGTCTTTATTCTGCACCAGCAATGCCGCTGTTCCCATGCCCACGGCCATGTGCACATCGTGTCCACAAGCATGCATGACCGGCACTTCGACGCCGCGATCATCATGCGTTGTCACATGACTGGCATAAGGCAGGCCAGTTTTTTCGGGGACAGGCAAGGCATCGAGTTCGGCGCGCAACATGACTACCGGGCCTGCTCCATTCTTAAGAACTCCAACTACGCCGTTGCCGCCTACTCCGGTGGTGACTTCGTAGCCCAGCTTGCGAAGTTGGTCGGCGATCTTAGCCGCTGTCTTCTCCTCGTGATAGGAAAGTTCGGGATTGCGATGCAGGTCAAGATACAGGGCTTCGACCTGGGGATAGACGGCATTGATCTGGGTGGAGGAGGCGGTGGTCCACTGCCCCGCTGAATCGGCTGCCCATGACGCAAGAGAGAATGATCCGACGAAGAGCGCAAGGAGGAAGAGGAAATGCTGGAGACGTTTCATATATTTTCCGGTAACGGCATTAAACCATACACCGGCGGAAGAGCGCAGGCCAAGTTCTTCAACCACAAAGGACACCAAGGCACACGAAGGAGAATTCCTTAGTGCACCTTCGTGCCCTTGGTGGTAAGTGATTTTGGTTTGTAATGAACTTACTGGGCTGCCGTCGCCGCGCAGTGCTGATCGAATGCGGCTTTCAAATCGGCCGCAATTGAAGAGGCATCCCGGCTTTCAATCTGATGACGATGCATCATGTAGATGACCTTGCCATCCCGCAAAATCGCAATCGATGGCGATGAGGGCGGGTATCCCGCAAAGTGAGCGCGAGCCCGGGCCGTAGCTTCGTTGTCCTGCCCGGCAAATACGGTCGCTATCTTTCCGGGTTTGACTGCATTCTGCAACGCCAAACGCACCGCCGGACGCATGCGGCCAGCCGCGCATCCGCATATGGAATTCACGACTAGCATGTTCGTGCCCGGTTCTTTTTGCACAAAGCGGTCAACATCAGCGGCACTGCGCAGTTCTTCAACTCCCAGGCGCGTCAGTTCTTCGCGCATCGGGATCACCATAATTTCGGGATACATGGACTCTCCTATATTTTCTTAATCACGTAACTTTTTATATTTTTTACTTAACTTTTTGTCATCCTGAGCGAAGCGAAGGACCTCTGCATTTATTCGCGGCGTCGAAAATGCAGAGGTCCTTCGCTTCGCTCGGATGACACCCGCCAAAGATAGCAAATTAAATAAAGCGGTAGCTCCGTTCGCAATATGCCTGCTCCGACCGGCATGAGATGCTCAGGCAACCGTACTCTCTTATAACTATAGAGTGAAATAAGCTTTATGACGATTCAGGAAAAGGTTCCGCTCGCGCCATTGACCACTCTGCAGGTGGGAGGAGAGGCGCGTTATTTCGCGGAAATAAAACGCGAGGACGAACTTCGCGAAGCCGTGAGCTTCGCAACAAGCCGCGACCTTCCGTTGTTTATTCTCGGCGGCGGCAGCAATCTCGTGATCGCCGACTCCGGCTGGCCCGGCCTCGTCCTCAGAATCGCCATCGGCGGAATCACAACTCCCGAATTAAGCGCCGCGACCCCAAACGACGCCAAGAGCACCGCCGTCCTCTTCAGCGTAGGCGCAGGTGTCAATTGGGACGACTTCGTGGCGCAGACGGTCGTGCAGAATGGCGCCGGAGTCGAGTGCCTGAGCGGCATTCCCGGCAGCGTCGGCGGTACCCCCGTGCAGAACGTAGGTGCCTACGGCCAGGAGGTCTCCGACACCATCGAATCCGTGCGCGCTTTCGATCTGCAACAAGACCGCGTCGCCATCTTGCCCAAGCCCGCCTGCGGATTCCGCTACCGCAGCAGCATTTTCAACAGCACCGAGCGCGGACGATACATCATCTTGCGCGTGAATTATCGGCTGAAGCGCGGCGGCGCTCCAAATCTGAAATATGCAGATTTACAAAGCCACTTCGCCACCCAGCGCGCCGAGAAAAAAACGCCCTCGCTATCTGAAACCCGCGACGCTGTCCGCGCGATCCGTTGCAGCAAAGGGATGCTGATTATCCCCGGCGATGAAGATTGCCGCAGCGCCGGATCGTTCTTCAAGAATCCGGTACTGAGCGAAGAGCAGTTCAAAGAATTGTCCGACCGCGCCGCCGCGCAAGGACTCTCTATACCGAGCTATCCCGCGCTCGATGCCCAACACAAAATTTCGGCAGCGTGGCTGGTGGAACATTCCGGATTCTCCAAAGGATATGTTGCGGGAGCCGCCGGCATTTCGAAGAAGCACGCATTGGCGATAATCAATCGCGGAGATGCGACAGCGAGCGACATTGTCGCGCTGAAAAAAGAAATCCAAGACCAAGTTAAAGCGCGGTGGGAAATATTGCTGGAGCCAGAGCCCGTGTTCGTCGGATTTTGAGTATTCTCCTACCACTTTTTTTGTCATCCTGACCGAAGCGAAGGACCTATGCATTTGTTCGCCGCGCCGAAATGCATAGGTCCCTTCGCTTCGCTCAGGATGACACCGTTTTTTCCGTCGGGGCATCATCGTCGTTTTTATCCGCAATTTCGCGCGCCCGCTTAAAAATCGCGTAGAACATTTCTCTGGTCAGCTTGCCCGTCTGAGTGTTCTGGTTGGAAGGATGATAAGACGCCAACAGGACGCGTCCATCGGGAAGCGCGTATTCCGCCCCGTGTCGGAATTCGTAACCGCGCTTACTGGCAATTTGCTTTCGCCGCATCAGATAGTTCAGATACGCTTCGAATCCAATTTTGCCGAGCGCGACAATGACTCTGAGTTTTTTCAATCCTTCAAGTTCTCGCTCCAGATAAGGAGCGCAATTCGCCAACTCCTGCGGCAGAGGCTTATTATCCGGAGGCGCGCAACGAGCCGCCGCCGTGATATAAAGTCCGGTCAGCACCTGCCCATCGTCGCATGAGATTGCCGTCGGCAGCGAGGCAAATCCGGTCTCATACAGCACCGGATACATAAACGCGCCCGAGGAATCTCCCGTAAACGGTCGACCGGTGCGATTCGAGCCATGGGCGCCGGGTGCGAGGCCAAGCACTAGAACGCGAGCGTTGGGATCACCAAAGCCAGGAACGGGCTTTCCCCAGTAATCATGGTCGCGATAGGCTCGGCGTTTTTCACGGGCGATCTGCTCGCGATAAGCCACGAGGCGCGGACAGCGAGTGCAGGCAACAACCTCGGAGTTCAGAACTTTGAGCCAGGCGGGACCGTTCATCCTTCAATTGTATTTTGTGCGTGCGTACGTTTGTCTGGAGCGGACACTCCTGTCCGCTAAAGCCAGCCGCTTATGTCGATCTCAAGGAAGCAACCGGATTTCGGCATATCAAGTATGAGAACAGTAAAAGGCCGGATCAAGACCAGCGGCAACTGCAAGCGGACAGGAGTGTCCGCTCCACACTAGCTACCAGATTTCTAATTCGAATTTGCGGTGGGTGTGGATTAACTCGAAGTCGGAGCGGTTTGAGGTGATCAGGCGGGCTCCAGAGGAGATCAGGATCCCCGCCCTGTGTCTGCGAAAAGCGCAGACACAAGGGACGGGGCACCCGCTTTTTTTTGGTTACTTTTTATCAGCCTTGGGCTGGGTGCAAGACGCGGAAGGTGCTGCCGCCTTGGGACCAGACTAGGACCAGGGCATCCTGTCCTTTGGGGACGCTGGATAGGACCTGGGC
>PLBX01000565.1:0-2195 GCA_003135495.1 Acidobacteriaceae bacterium
CACTGCCCGACCTGTCCTGGCTTTCAGAGAAAAAGCCTTATCACGCGTTGAAGGAAAATGAAAAAGCGAAGGCGCGCGAAAAGCGCCGTCTTGCCACCATCGCCCGCGCCGGACATCGTCGCCAGCCCCGCAAGGGCGCGTCGCAGCTTACGATCGACTCCGCTCAAGGGGCGCGGGCTGCATTCTACGTCTCTTGGGATACCGCCAGTTTCTCCTCCCTTAGGGAATACGCCCGTCAAATCGACCTGCTCTTCCCAACCTGGCTGCAGGTTCTCGGTGCAGATGGCCATCTTCAGGGCGTCGATCCCCAAACGAACGACATGTTCGACATCATCCAGGGGCAATCCGTTCACCCCGTGGATGACAAAGTAATGCCCTTTCTGAAGGCTGAAGGCACAAGCATGGAAGTGTTTCCGGTCGTACAAAATTTTGACGGCACCGACTTCGTTTCCGGCATTACCGGCTTCCTGAACAACGCTTTGGCTCGCGCCCGCTTCCGCCATGAAATTGGACTTTTTCTCGCCTCCGATCACTATCGCGGCTTGATGGTCGATTTCGAGTCCTTCCCCAAGAACGGCCAGCGCGGATACGTTGCCCTTCTCCGCGAACTAGCCTCCGACTTGCACAGCAAAGGCATGAAGCTTTACGTAAGCGTGCAAGTCCGCAACGAAGATTACGACTACAAAGCCATTTCATCCGCCGTCGATGGCGTAGTCATCATGAATTACGACGAGCATTATCCCGGTGGAAAACCCGGCGCTGTCGCCTCGCAGGATTGGTTTCAGCGGAACCTCGAATCTGCTCTCAAAGTAATACCGAAACAAAAACTAATCTGCGCCATCGGCAACTACGGCTATGACTGGATCGAGAAACCAGCGAAAGGAAAGCTACCTAAAGGCCTCACCGACAAAAGCGTTTCTGTGCAAGAAGCATGGATCGGCTCGCGTGATTCCGAAGAAGATATCGACTTCGACGGCGATGCGCTCAACCCTCACTTCAGTTACCGTGACGACGATAACTACCGCCATGATGTCTGGTTTCTCGACGCAGTAACCGCGCTCAACGAGATGCGCGCCGCTCAAAGCGTGGGCATCCAGACTTTCGCTCTATGGCGCCTGGGCTCGGAAGATCGCGCTCTGTGGCGTGTTTGGGACGTGCCCGGAGAAGCCAATGCCTCTGATCGATTGAAGGATGTCCCGCCCGGTCAGGACGTTGACATGGAAGGCGGCGGCGAAATCCTGCACATTGAAGCGCGTCCCACGAATGGCTGGCGCGATCTCACCGTCGACAAGCAGACTGGTCTAATTGACGGAGAAGACTTCACCAGCCTTCCCGAACCATATCGTGTAGCGCGATACGGCTATAGCAAGAATGAACTCTCCATCACTTTCGACGATGGACCTGATCCCGAGTGGACCCCGAAAATCTTGGACGTTCTAAAACGCGAGCACGTTCCCGGAACATTTTTCCTCATCGGAATTCAGGCAGAAAAGTTTGGCGGTCTCACCCAGCGCATCTATCGCGAAGGCCACGAAATCGGCAATCACACCTTTACTCACCCCGACATCAGCTCCATCGGCACCGGCTACATGAGGGTCGAGCTCAACCTCACCGAGCGCCTCTTCGCCAGTCGCCTCGGCATTCGCACCACCCTCTTCCGTCCACCCTACTCCGTCGACGCCGAGCCCGATACCGAAGATCAAGTGCGCCCGCTCGAACTGACGCAAAGCATGGGTTACGTCACCATCGGTAACAAGATCGACACCAAGGACTGGAACGACGACCCGCCGCTCTCGCCTCAACAAATTGCGGACCGTGCCCTCGACCATCTACCACCTTGCAAACCGACCGATCAGCAATGCGGCAACATCATTCTTATGCATGATGGCGGCGGCGACCGGCAAAGAACGGTCCTGGCCTTGCCCCTGATTATCGACGGCGCTCGGGCCAAGGGATTCACGTTTGTCCCCGTCTATCAACTCATGGGCAAGACCAAAGCCGAAGTTATGCCACCGCTGCGAACCAACGATTACTGGTCCGCCCGCTTGAACTGGATCGGCTTCTGGCTCGCCAGCGCGTTGATGACCACGATCACCGTAGTCTTTTTCCTCGGCGACATTCTAATGACCGGACGCCTCATCTCTGTAGGCATCCTCGCCATCTATGATCGCCTCTGCTCGCATGTCCACGGAACG
>PLBX01000565.1:2244-5591 GCA_003135495.1 Acidobacteriaceae bacterium
GTGCTCATTCCCGCCTACAACGAAGAAAAAGTAATCGAACGTACCATCCAAGGCGCCCTCGACTCCGACTATCAAAACCTGCTCGTGATCGTTATCGACGACGGATCCAAAGATCGCACCCTGGAAATCGCGCGCCGGACCTTTGCCAAAGAAGAAGCCGCGGGGAAAGTAATAATTCTCACCAAGCCCAACGGCGGCAAAGCCGAAGCTCTCAACTTCGGTCTCGAACACATCGGCGATGCCGAACTCTTCGTAGGCATTGACGCCGACACCATCATCGCGCCCGATGCCATCGCCCGCATGGTCCCGCACTTTCTCAATCCCAAAGTTGCAGCCGTAGCCGGCAACGCCAAAGTTGGCAACCGCGTCAATCTCTGGACACGCTGGCAAGCCCTCGAATACATTACCAGTCAGAATTTCGAACGCCGCGCGCTGAACACCATGGGCGCAGTCAGCNNACCGTCGCCGAAGACGCCGATCTGACCATGGCCCTCCTGCGCAACGGATACCGCGTGCAATACGAAGACATGGCCCTAGCCTTCACGGAAGCGCCAACCACCGCCAACGCTCTCATGCGTCAACGCTTCCGCTGGTCCTTCGGAATCCTTCAAGCCATCTTCAAACATCGCGGAGTCTTCGCCCGCAAAGGCGCTTTAGGATTCGTCGCGCTCCCCAACATCCTTATCTTCCAGATTCTTCTCCCACTCGTCTCGCCGTTTATCGACATCATGTTTGTCACCGGCGTCGTCTGGTACTTCGTGCAAAATTATTTCCATCCTGAATCCAACGATCCCGCCAGCTTCCACCGCCTGCTGATTTTCTTCGGAGCGTTCCTGGTAATCGATTTCATAGCCTCGTCCATCGCCTTTGCCCTGGAGCGCCGCCAACCCGAAGCCCGGGAAGACGCCTGGCTCCTGAGCCAGGTCTGGTTGCAACGTTTCGCCTATCGCCAGGTTTTCTCGTTGGTCTTATTCCGAACCCTCAAGCGCGCGATCCAGGGCCGCCCCTTCGCCTGGGACAAACTCGACCGCACCGCCGCCGTAAACTACGTCCCCCCGGAGCGCGTGAAAGTCTAGCAATTGTGGAGCGGACACTCCTGTCCGCTAACCCGTGCACCAATCAGCCCAATGGGCAAGCTAAGGACTAGAAGCCGCAGAACCAAACCCCGCTGTGCTACAACTGATACGCCATGCCCCGCACAATCATCGAGCCCTTCCGCATCAAGAGCGTCGAGCCCATCCGCCGCACCACCCGCGCCCAACGCGAGCAACTCCTCAAAGCTGCGCACTATAATCTTTTCCTGCTCCCCGCGGATGACGTCCTCATCGATCTCCTCACCGACTCCGGCACCGGAGCCATGTCCACCCACCAGTGGGCCGCCATCATGGAAGGCGACGAGAGTTACGCCGGCAGCCGCAGCTTCGAGCGCTTTCGTTCATCAGTTCAAAATATTTTCGGCTACAGCCACGTCATCCCCACGCATCAAGGCCGCGCCGCCGAGCGCATCCTCTTCAGCGTGATGTGCAAAAAAGGCGACGTCGTTCCCAACAACACTCACTTCGACACCACCCGCGCCAACGTCGAATATGTCGGAGCCGAAGCCGTAGACTTAGTCATTCCCGAAGGCCGCCAGCCGAGCGTCAAACATCCCTTCAAAGGCAACATGGATGTCGCTGCCCTCGACGCCCTGATAAAAAAAACCGGACGCGAGCGCGTCCCTCTCGTCATGCTCACCGTCACTAACAACTCCGGCGGTGGCCAGCCCGTCTCCATGGAGAACGTCAAAGCCGTCAGCGCCCTCTGCCGCAGCCATCACATCCCGCTCTATTTCGACGCCTGTCGCTTCGCCGAGAACGCCTACTTCATCAAGCTCCGCGAACCCGGCTACGAAAATAAATCGCCCAAAGAAATCGCGCAGGAGATGTTCAGCTACGGCGACGGCTGCACCATGTCCGCCAAAAAAGATGGCATGGCAAACATCGGCGGATTCCTCTGCACCAATGATGACGCCCTGGCCCAGCAGGAAAAAAATCTTCTCATTCTCACCGAAGGCTATACCACCTACGGAGGCCTCGCCGGCCGCGATCTCGAAGCCATCGCCGTTGGCGTGCAGGAGGCCCTCCAGCCCGACTACCTCGAATACCGCCTCGCATCCACTGCCTACCTCGGCAACCACATCGCCGATGCTGGAGTCCCCATCGTCCAGCCCCCCGGCGGCCACGCCATCTACATCGATGCCCGCGCCTTCCTGCCCCACATCCCGCCCGATCATTTTCCCGCCGTAGCCCTGGCCAACGAGTTATATCTCGAAGGCGGTATCCGCTCCGTAGAAATCGGAACCCTAATGTTCCGCGAAGCAGCCAAGATGGACTTAGTCCGCCTAGCCATTCCCCGCCGCGTCTACACGCAGAGCCACATCGACTACACCGTAGAAATCATTTTGGAAGTCTGGAAGAATCGCGAAAAAATCCAAGGCATGAAGTTAACCTACGAAGCGCCGTTTCTCCGCCATTTCACTGCGAGACTGGAACCGGCAAGGATCCGAGTATCTCGTGATTACAGCCGGAAGAAGGGACTAACAGTTCGTCGTAAACTGAACAGCCTGTGATCGACAGCCTTGACTGGGTGACATTGATCACCGACTGTTACCCGTGTTCTGGGATAGGCTTTGCTCAAGTTCGACTTCACCAAGGAGGTTCCGGCATGTCATCCAACGTGGTCTCCTCAGAAACAGAAACAGTGCTCGCTAATCAGAAGACAATTCTTCAAAACCAGGCGTTGATCCTGAAAGATCAAGAGAGCATCAAGAAAAGTTTGGAACTCCTGAGCGTCATCATTAATAACCAGCATGAGATTCTTGCGGAGCAGCGCCATTGTATGTACCGCGACGCGGTAGAGGAGTATCTCAAGCCTGGGCGGGATCCTCTGAGCCACTAACGCATCAATCTTTACGAGTGGTGATACTGGGGCTTCTCGCGGAACAACAAAGGGGAGCACTGGTCGCTGTTGAAGACGCAGCAAATCAGCTATCCTTCCGGTACAGCAGGTCGCGCATCGCACGGCGCCGGGCTTCGTTCGCCTCACTCAAACTCTTGCGCTCGTCGGCACTCATGCGATGTTTGGTTGAGTCCGCGCTTTTTTCCTGCATGCTGCATTCAGGGCAGCGGTCGGCGAATCCGGGTTTGTCCGGCTTCAGTTCGAATTCCTCTTCGCAAACGCTACAAATCTTGATAGGAAAAGCCATTTGCCTCCCATAATACGACACCAATAACACTGTTAGAAAGAGTCACCGCAAGCAATAAATATCCGAAGGCCTGGCCTGGTTAGCCCGTGTGGCGCGGACACTC
>PLBX01000001.1 GCA_003135495.1 Acidobacteriaceae bacterium
CCAAGTGGATTCTCTCTCATTCCACCTGGTACAAATTTCGCCGGTCACGTCAGCCACCTATGCGACCGGAGGATCAAAGCCATCTAACGTAATGACTTCCGGTAAATTTGTGTATGTGACTAATGCAGGAACGAATAATGTCTCGGCATTTACTATCGACTTGACTACCGGCCGATTAACTAGCGTGTCGGGGTCGCCTTTCGCTGCTGGGAGCAGCCCCTACTCTCTCGCCCGAGAATACTATGGCAATTTCATTTACGTTGGCAACAGTCTGTCCAACAACATCTCTGTGTTTAAAGTAAACCAAATTACGGGCGCACTTGCGCGTGTGCCCGGCTCCCCATTCCCAGCTACCCAAGGGACGCAGGCGTTAAAAGTGTCGCCTTCCAATAAGTTCCTATATGCAGCCGATGCCGGCGCCGAAGAGGTGCTGGCTTACAGCATGAACCTCGTAACGGGAGCTTTGACAAACACCTCATCGATTCGGACGCATGGAATCGGGTTCGATATGAACATAACGACCGGTGCTGCTCCAGTCATTGGGCCGTCGGTCGCCTATGTGCTTAACAATGACAGCACAATCCCATTCAACAACTTCCCATTGGCAACATACAGCATCAATTCGACAACCGGTTCGATGACTGCGCTCTCATCTTCGATCAATACTGGAAATATTGGTCTTATCACTTCAGATGCTACAGGAACGCTGTTGTATCAGTGGAGTCCTGGATGGCTGCAATCAGCTTCTGTTTCAGTCTGCCTGGTGCATTCAGATGGAACGTGCGGAGGTGGCGCGGACTTAACCGCTGACTATCCTGATATTGGGGCGGACGACCCCCAAGGTCAGTATCACTATTCTGGCAGTTACGATTACCAGTCGGGTAGCTACCTTGGGACAAACGGGTACAAATTTTCAACCTCGGGCGGTGGAATTTCCGCTGAACTCACGCCCGGCTCGCCTTTCCAAGGTGTAGGAGATGCACTTGGATTTGATCTCAGTGGAAAATTTTGTTATTCGGATAATGGCAATGTCTATAAAGTGACGCCTTCGGATGGAACGCTCATTTACTCCGGCCCTTCAAACAACCTCTACTCCACTGGGGACACCCCTGCCATTCATCCAAACGGCAGATTCTTATACTCCCTAACATCTGGCGGCGTGCTGGCAGAAGGCATCAATCAAACTAGTGGGTATCTGACTACGTTATCGTTTTCGCCGACCGCAGGGGGAAAGCCCTTAATCGAGCAGACGGGGCGATTTGCTTATCTCTCTAATGGAAGCAACATTGGCGTGTACAGGATCAATACGGTGACGGGAGCACTGACAAAACTCGCTACGCAAGTGATAACCGCTGCGGGCGTTGAAATCGACCCATCTCGCAATTTTCTATTCTTATTACTGAACGGTACCATGGATAGCAATGGTAACTCCCTGACGCCGACCATTGTGACTTCTTACAAAATCAATCATGCAAATGGAACTTTGACTCTTGGGGGCTCTATTTCGTTTCCTACACTAAGTGGCAATGGATACAGTATGACCACTACGCAGATAATTAAGTAAGGTAATTATCCCTCGACAAGGATTTGATACAGTCGATCCTGTCACGGCAGTTATTTCCAATGACTGATACGCAACTGCTTCTTTTCACACTCATCGAGACTTGCGAACGGCTTCAACTCGAACGGAACGCATTGGAGACTTTACTTGTCGGCGCGAAGGTTCCCGGCTGGAAACCAGCTTACGAGCGACTCTCTGTTGACCCCGAATTTCGCGCTGGCATTCATGCAAAATTTCAGCCCCTCTACGATCTAACGAAACGCGAAGATCAGGCGCAACGGGCGCTCGAAGAATTGCTACGAGCGCTTCCAAAACCCGACAAGTTGAATTAGGCATAGGAGACTCCATGGCCCACAACAACCGCAAGCCGAAGATGCTCCTGTACACGCTGAAAGACTTCCAAAAGCAGTTCCCCGACGATGCGACTTGCCTTGAGTGGCTTCGCAATTACCTCTACCCAGATGGCATCTTTTGCGAGAAGTGCGAAGCAGTTACCAAGCATCACCGCGTTAAGAGTCGCCCGTCTTACTCTTGCGATCATTGCGGCCATCATGTTCACCCGACCGCTGGCACGATCTTCCACAAGTCGCCCACCGCGCTTACCACATGGTTCTATGCGATCTACCTGATGGCTCAGACCCGTTGCGGCATCTCCGCAAAGCAAATCCAGCGCGAGACTGGCGTTACCTACAAAACCGCGTGGCGCATGTTCAAACAAATTCGCTCTATGCTGAGCGACGACAAGAGCGGGCCGATTGGTGGCAAAAACAGTAAAGTCGAAATGGACGAGACCTACTGCGGAAGCCGCACCAAGGGAACACGTGGGCGCGGAACCGACAAAACTCCAGTCATCGGCATGGTTCAGCGCAAGGGACAAGTCCGCGCCGTGGTCGCCGCTGATGTTAAAGCCGATACCTTGAATGGCCTCATCAGGGAACACGTACTCCCGAAGTCGGTTGTCTTTAACCGATACGTTCCGTTCCTATAATGGCCTGAGAGCGCGCGGATACACGCACCAAAGAATCAATCACAGCGAAAACGTCTACGTGGTCGGCGACATTCACACGAACACCATCGAGGGCTTCTGGAGCCTGATCAAGCGCGGTATTGGTGGCGTTTATCATTCTGTTGGTCGTCATTACCTACAGACCTACCTCAATGAGTACAGTTTCAGATACAATCGGCGCTTCGATGTGCAACCAATGTTTCTTAGCTTTTTGCAGCAAGTAGAGAAGCGGGATGCAGTGGTTCGTCAAGCCGAAAGCGTTCCTGAGCCTTTCTGACTGCGAGAACGAACTACTTGCCATAAAAGGATGAGCAATGACGGAATCCACAGAATGGCATTACTTCGACCTACCTTTCCTGTTCGTAGGTTATTTTGAGTGTGACCATTGCCACCGACCGATAATGCAGGAAGCTCGTTTTGCGACTGAGGGCGAGTGGCGAGATCGCTCGTTCGAGATTCGGTGCTGCTGTAATTGGGGGCCAGTGCAACGGCGCGGAAGTAATACGATTCACCGATTAGTGGTTCACTGGAATCAGAAAATACGTTTACTAGACCACAACGGCACCTAACTTTGTCGCTTCTTTTCCATCCGCCATCTGCAAATAAGGCGCATCCGCATCCAACACAGTACACCACCACCATATTTGGTGGTATGTCTTCCCTGGGAACGAGAATGGGTTGCGCAACGCACGAGATTTCCATTCGTATTACTGCGCTTTCGACTGAACCTTGCCGAGCGCTTTAGTAAAGTTCTGGTATTCGGGACTTGGTTTAGACTTCATGCGCCTATAAGGGACTTTCACTCGGTCTGCATTTGGGCCATGCAACAATTGCGACAAATAGGCAAACGACCGCCTGTGCTCGATTCCTAGGGCTTCGGCCCAATACTTCGCCTCAAGCAGACCGCATAGTTGCACGAAGGTTAGAAACATGAATTCTCTACTAACATTAAAACCTGAAGAGGCAAGAGTCTTTTTACAAGAAGCTATGGCTTCGTCCCGGAAGGTGGCAGGTTGCCTTTGTTTCCATTCGCTCCGGCACGCACGTTCTCATTCGGGGAACACTAAAGGAAGCGCCCGACCGAATCGGTTTCTTGGTGACAGACGGCAGACGCGCAACCATCACTGTTGACCCGACGCAGGCATCCGTCTGCAAGCGTGCCGATTCCGATGCCGCCCTCACTGATTCAATGGCTGAACGTTTCTTCCCAACATTGGAGTTCACATCTGCTCTCATTCTCGGATTCAAGGAAGTCGAAAGGCTTGTGGTTTTCGTGATTGCCTCGGATAGAGCAAATTAGACATTTTCTATATGCCTGATCTACTCGACGAACTGCTACGTCGTTATAACCGCCAAGAGCCCCCTAGACGGAAGCGGTTCCTAAAAGCACTGCTCGGAGTGCTCGTGGCCATCGCTGTTGGGATCGCGCTTAACTGGCTGCTCTGGTATTTCGGCATCAATCCATTCCACATTAGAGATGCCGACTGGTAGGCATATTCCTCCAATGAAAAACCCGCTCGGTTGGCGGGTTAAGTTTTCAGGTTGTAAGTGTGGCCCACTTATACCCACGAACTAGAGATCACTGGGCCGAGAGTAGCAATTTCCGCGTCAGACTTATCGCGGAGAGTCGTATTGTCGATAGTTACGTGATGTGAGCGAGAACAGCATGCTACGGTGTAGATGTCAGGGCGCTTTGAATCTCGATTCGCTCCGATGACGTGTTCCTTCCCGCAGTCAGGACAATCGAAACAAGCTACGTGTGCCATAAAAATACCTCGAACCAATCCATAACCTGATTCCGGATAAACGGTCAAGTGGCCCCTATTGTTTGGTTACTGGCGCGATCTTGCGGCTGGCTTTCTTTAGTGCGGTCTCGAAATCATCCTTCGTAAATGTGGCGCTTGGCCTCTGGAGTTCACTCCCTGCTACTGGCCCTGTCTCCGCCGATATTTCTTCATCAATATCTTTACGCATTTTCACTAACTCCGGTTGGTAGAGAATTTCTAGAATCTTATGGGCAGGTACAATGATTGAAACCCCCATGTTCACTGCTTCGACTGCTTCGATGCCTTCCTTCTCCAATACTGCTTTAGATACTTCCCAATGCCCATGCATAAGGCCCAAAAAGTAAATTTGCCCTGTCCCAGCGAACGGAAGCACGGCACCTTTGTCACCTTCTAAAGTTATGTTGACGGTCTGCCTTACGAATACTGGAGAGCCACTCAATCCGCCGATTGATCGGCCTTCCGCAAGGTATGCTTCCATTGGCTCGAAGCTTTTTACTGGAACCCTATCCTTTGGCAGCATCACCAGATTTCCTATCCTGGCAATCGCCGAATATTGATTCTGTCCCCAAAAACGCGTAAATAGACCAACCGCCGTGATTTCGTCGCCAATTCCGATGCCTGTTTTTTGCATGACACTGGGGGTGGCGAACATCTCTTCATGCACCCATTCAACATTTAGAGACTCGTACGCGTCGGGGGCGAATAGGGTAACCGCAGCATCAACCGCGTCGGGTTCTGTCGGGTGGTAGTACCACTTCGCTTCGTCAACGTCGAGAAGCGCACTATTGCCATTCTTCTGATTTAACCCGATCACAAATGGCCCGTGTTCAACCGCCTCTGCGACATGCTTTCCAGTCACGAGGTATAGAAATGCATTTCCATGTTGCCCTTTTACAGATACGACAAATGCTGTCCCGCCAAACTTAATTTCCTTGGTTTTATGCGACAAAAAGCAGCAGGTGTGCAGAACCTGATCGGGCAACCGCATGTTGATGTCCTTCGGCGGGGCACCCATAAAGTATCGCGGGATCGCCCCTGCCAACCTTACATCAACACCTTGCCGGAATGAAATACCTACTGTCAAGGGATAATTACCTTAGGTAATATTCTCCGCTTAACGCTCTCGGCACCTAAAGAACAAGCTGCGACAGCAACGCAAACGGAGACTGGCGAAACCGGTTCACTGACTGTGTTGGTCGGACTGACGGATGCGCGGCAGGTCCTGCGGGTGTTGTTAAGATTGACTTGCGCTTGAGAATAGCCACCCGACCGAGGCGTGGCGAACATGTCGGAACAAATCGTACAGACCAAGAGGGATCAACCGTCGCTCCGAAGGAAGGAGCAGGACTTGAGCGATGCGCATTTCGCCATGCGTCTTTCCCTTATTATTGGGCTGGCAATGCTGATCGGTAAGACCACAATGTATTTCCTGACTTACTCGGCTGCCATTTTTTCCGACGCAGCCGAATCGGTCGTCCACGTGATCGCCGTGGGGTTTGCNNGAAGGAGCAATGATCGTCGTGGCGGCGATTGCAATTCTCTACGAATCTATCCGGAAGTTGCAATTGGAGCACTTGGGAACGGGCGCATTGCTGATCCTTGTTGGCGGGAATCGTTAATGCGGGTCTCGGTTACTATCT
>PLBX01000578.1 GCA_003135495.1 Acidobacteriaceae bacterium
CTCACCGGCACCGACGAGCACGGACAAAAGATCGAGCGCGCCGCTCAGGCCGCCAACAAAACGCCGCAGCAGTTCACCGATGAAATCTCCGCCGAATTTCGCGCGCTCTGGGATCGCATGGGTCTCACCTACGACGATTTCATCCGCACCACGTCCTCGCGCCACCAGCAAGGAGTGCAGGCGCTCTGGCGCAAGATTCGCGATAACGGATTCATCTACAAAGGCACTTACACCGGCCAATACTGCGTCTCCGACGAACTCTACGTCGACGCCGTCGGCCCCGGCGCTCCTTGCCCTGATTGCGGACGCCCCACCGAAACCGTCCACGAAGAAAATTACTATTTCAAGCTCTCGGCATTCCAGGATCAGCTCATCCGCCTCTACACCGAGCATCCCGATTTCATCCGCCCCGAAACGCGACGCAATGAAGTGCTCTCGTTTGTGCGCGGAGGCCTGCGCGATCTATCCATCAGCCGCTCAACTTTCTCGTGGGGTATTCCCGTCCCCGACGATCCGAAGCACGTCATCTACGTGTGGCTCGACGCACTCGCGAACTATATCACCGCTCTCGGCTACGGCTCGAACGACGCCAGCAAGTTCGAAAAGTTTTGGCCCGCCGACGTCCACATGATCGGCAAAGAGATCGTTCGCTTCCATTGCGTCTACTGGCCGGCGTTTCTGCTGGCCGCGGGATTGGCCTTGCCGAAAGGCATAACCGCGCACGGATGGCTGCTCTTCGAGGAAAACAAGATGTCGAAGTCGCGCGGAAATATTGTGCGCGCCGAAACCATCGTCAATGTTCTCGGCACTGACGCACTCCGCTACTTCTTGCTCCGCGAAGTAGTCTTCGGACAAGACGGCTCCTTCAGTTTCGATGCGCTCGTGCAGCGCTATAACTCCGATCTGGCCAACGGCCTCGGCAATCTGGCAAGCCGCACCTTGACAATGATCACCCGCTACTTCAAGGGCGAAGTGCCGTATCCTTCGCAGGCGTCGCAAACCGGGTCTGACGCCGCGATTGTAGAAGCCGCTAAAAAAACCATCGCCGAAAACGGCGCGCTGTTTGACCAATACCAGTTTTCCCGCGCGCTGGAACTTGCCTGGGGGTTGGTCGCCGCCGTAGACAAATACATAGTGGAAAACGAACCGTGGGCTCTGGACGAAAAAAAAGACGAAGGAAGCCGCGCCCGCCTGGCAACCGTGTTGTACACCAGCGCTGAAGCTCTGCGCATAGTAACTGCGCTAGCGCATCCGGTGATGCCCGACGCCACCGCAAAAATCTGGGCGCAGCTCGGCCTCGGGGACATCTCGACATTCGATCTAACAACTTTGCAGTGGGGACAATTGCACCTCGGCACAAAATTAGGCGAAGTGAAGGCCGTGTTTCCACGAGCGGACAAATCAGCAGTAGAGAGGATGCAGGAAATGGAAAAGGTGAACGACGTCACTAATGCTTTGAACGGTGGAGCGACGGGCGCCTCGCCCGTCCAGCCGAGCGCAGCTCGGCCCCCAGCACCGCCCAAAGCGGCACCCCCAATCCCCGACGGCAAAATCAGCATCGACGACTTCGCGAAAGTAGAACTTCGCGTAGCCCAAGTCAAAACCGCCGAGCGAGTAAAAGGCGCCGACAAATTGCTGCGCCTTGAGGTCGATCTAGGCACTGAAGTCCGGCAACTAGTCGCAGGAATCGCCGAAGCCTACGAACCCGAGACACTCATCGGACGCAAAGTGGTAATAGTCGCCAACCTCGCGCCGAGAAAACTCCGCGGACTGGAGTCAAATGGCATGATCGTAGCCGCGTCGCCCGAAGGCGGCAAACCAGTGCTGGCCAGTTTTCTGGAAGACGTTCCGCTAGGCACGCGTTTGAAATAGTATTAGCGGACAGGAAGCGCCGATCAAAACCCACTGTATTTAATGCCCTAATGTGCGTTGACCGATGCGGTACCTAGTCAAAGCAGGCCCGCACGCTAGTCTATAATTCCAAGTAAGGTTCCCCTAAGACATGCATTTTTCTTCCGTCCTCCTGTTTTTTGCCGGCGGCGAAATCGTTGATCTCGTCCTTCAGACTGGTCCGGTCGCCAAAACCGTTCTGTTCATTCTCATCGCGTTCAGCATCCTCTCCTGGGGAGTCATTCTTTCCAAATGGCGCCTCATCAGCCGCGCTCGCAACCAGAGTGGACGCTTCGTACGCGCCTTCCGCAAAGCGCAGCGCCTGCAAGACGTCGCCTCGGTTGCCGACCAGTTCCGCCCCAGCCCTCTCGTTGGAGTATTTGAAGGCGCGGTCGACGAATACAAACGCCAGATGGGAACGACCGGCACCATTCACAACGCGCTTTCGATTCAACGCGCCATGCAGATTGCGTCCTCCGAATCCATAACGCGGCTTGAAAGAAATCTTCCCTGGCTGGCAATCACCGGCGCAGTCACGCCGTTTGTAGGACTGTTTGGGACTGTCTGGGGAATCATCGACGCGTTTCACGGACTGGGCACAGCCGGAGCCGCGACGTTGCGCGCGGTAGCACCTGGAATTTCCGAGGCGCTGATCACCACTGCCGCTGGTCTCGCAGCCGCCATCCCAGCGGTCATCGCCTACAACCTAATCATCGGCTCGATACGGGAACTGGCCTCGCGCAACGACGACTTCGCCATGGAGATGCTGAATTTATTTGAGCGTCAAACGGCCGAGCGCCAACAAGCACTGGCCGCGACCGAGGCGCGGCACTAATGGCCTTTACCGCCGCCAATGGCCGCACCCAGACCGCGCTAGCCGATATCAACATCACTCCGCTCGTCGACGTTGTACTGGTGCTGCTCATCATCTTCATGGTCACCGCTCCGATCCTGCAATCCGGTATCGAAGTGAATGTACCGCACACCCGCACCGTCAAAGAAATTACCGAAGAACGTCTCGTAATCAGCATCGACAAATCGCAAAAAGTCTTCCTGGGCAACGATCCCATCAACATCAACCAGATCGCTCCGACCATTAAAAAGAAGGTGCGAGACCCGCAGCACCAGGCAATTTATCTGCGCTCCGACGAGGACGTTCCCTTCGGCGCCTTCGCCACCGTAATGGATGCCATCAAGCAATCCGGCATCACGAACGTGAGCATCGTAACGCAGCCAATGGATAGTCATGACGGCCATCACTAATATTTATTCCGAACACGGCCAGTTGACTCGCCCGTTGGCTTGGTCGCTAGGATTGCATCTGGCGTTCACAGCTTTCGTCGTGCTCTACGCCACCTTCATTCAAGGCTTTCGGGGAGAAGGCTGGGGCAGCGGCGGCGGTGGCGATGCCATGGGGGCGACGCTGGTGAGCTCGGTTCCCTTGCCCGCCAATCCCACGGAAACAAAAAACGTGGTTGCTACTGAATCCAAGGGCGTGACGAAATCAGAACCTACGGTTCCAGAAGTCGAGCCAGAAGCGGTCCCGATTCCAGACAAAAATGTAAAGACGAAAGTAAAACCTGCGCCGGTGAAGACGGGAACCAAACGCAAGACGCAACTCGTCCCGCCTGTAACGAATGAAGTTCCTTACGGCGAAGGCGGCCCCGTAAGCGGCCCCTACAGCATGACCGCTGGCAGCACTAAGGGCGGTTTTGGATTTACCGGAAGTGGCGGCGATTTCGGCAGCCGATTTTCGTGGTACGTACAAGGCGTTCAAAGAAAAGTTACCGAGAATTGGTTGAAGTATGAAGTCGATCCTCGAATTGCCGAAGCGAAGCGAGTCTACGTGACATTCGACATTTCACGCGACGGCCGTCCTTCGAACGTTTCGATTGAGCAATCGAGTGGAGTACCGTCCCTCGACATTTCGGCAAGACGCGCGCTGGAGCGCATCGACACGTTCGGCCCGCTGCCGCCAGATTATTCAGGAAGCAAAGTATCGGTAGAATTTTGGTTTGATTATAAGAGGTAGAAGAAGTCGTTGGTCACTAGTCGTTGGTCGTTAGTCATAGTCGCTGGTCGCCGGCCGGATTTGCTCGCCAACGACCAACGACCATCGACTTCCTTACAGGAGTACAAAATTGAGTAACCGCATTTTTTATCGCATTTTCGCTTTGGCCAGCTTGCTCTTCATGCTCGCCTCCGCCAGCTCCGCGCAGGACTGGATTCGCACAGGCACCGGCCTCGGCGTGGAACGCGTACGTCTGGCCGCAGCAGATTTCAAGACCTCCAACGCCGATCCTAAGAATGGCGAACTGCTCAAAACGTTTAACGATGTCCTCTGGAACGATCTCGACAACGCTGGAATCTTCGACTTGGTATCGAAAAGCTTCTATCCTCTGCAGGAGCCCGCCCAGCCCTCGGACGTAAACTTCACCGCCTGGAACTCGCCTCCACCCAACACATCCATGCTCGCCTTCGGAAACCTCGGCGTAGCCTCCGGTAAAG
>PLBX01000223.1 GCA_003135495.1 Acidobacteriaceae bacterium
GCATCGCGGCGAGTGGCAGGCCTTTGTTTCCGCGCTTCGCACTGGCGGAGGTTCTCCGATACCCATCGCGGAGATTGTGA
Organism: Acidobacteriaceae bacterium; assembly: GCA_003135495.1. Lineage (GTDB taxonomy): Bacteria > Acidobacteriota > Terriglobia > Terriglobales > Acidobacteriaceae > Acidiflorens. The sequence continues at coordinate 81 of PLBX01000223.1, forward strand.
ACTCAATGCTCGCAACATTTGCGTTGGAAGAGTCGCGTTCTTCAAATCAGTCCGTTGCGGTTGCTGGACTTCAGCGCACGCTCTCCAAAGAATGACAAGCGCACTCGCTGTGACATCTGCCTAGATCCCCGTGAAGATTCTCTACGTCTCGCAATATTTTCCGCCTGAAATGGGAGCGCCGGCGGCCCGCGCCGCTGAGTTATCCAGGCATTGGGCACGCATGGGGCATGAAGTAACGGTGCTTACCGGATTCCCCAACCACCCAACTGGAATCGTCCCTGAAAATTGGCGGTCGCGCCTGCGCCAGCTCCGCTATAGCGAAACCGTAAATGGAGTGCGTGTAGTCCGCACATGGCTATGGCCGCTCCCCAATCGAAAAGCGCACGAACGAATTAGAAATTACGCATCGTTCTGTGTCTCGGCAGCGATCAGCGGATTGTCTCTAAGCAAGCCGCATGTAGTTATCGCCACATCGCCGCAGTTGTTGTGCGCTCTCTCAGGATGGTGGCTGGCATGGTGGAAGCGCGTCCCATTCGTATTCGAAGTGCGCGATCTTTGGCCAGAGTCTCTAGCGGCTGTCGGCGCGGGCAGCGCCGGAAGCTTCCTTCACCGCACACTAGGCGCGATTGCCGGATTTTTATACCGCCGCGCCGACCGCATCGTCGTGGTTTCGCCGGCATTCAAGGACCACCTCATGCGCTATTGGAATGTGCCGCCCGAAAAAATTGCCACTGTCGAAAATGGAGTAGAGGCGGATATTTTCCGGCTCCATCCGGCAGCGCTCGAAGTCCGCAAAGACCTGAAGCTCGAAGATCGCTTTCTGATTTGTTACATCGGCACAATGGGCAACGCTCACGGATTGGGAACCTTAATTGAAGCCGCTGAACAATTAAGAAATACTCTGCCAAATGCGCTGTTTCTTCTGATTGGGGAAGGGGCGGAGAAAGATGAACTCGTGAAACTGGCCGCCGCGCGCGGCCTTCATAACATTCTGTTTCTAGGCCAGCAGCCGCGTGAACGAATTCCTGCTTTTGTTTCGGCTGCCGATCTCTGCCTGGTCATGCTGAAAAAGACCGAGTTGTTCAAGACGGTCATACCCACCAAACTGCTCGAGTACATGGCATGCGAGAGGCCGGTGATACTCGCTGTTGACGGTCAGGCACGGAGCATCGTAGAGGCAGCTGGTGCGGGAGTTTTCGTCGAACCGGAGGATAGTCAAGCGCTGGTAAAGGCAATAGCGGATTTGTCGTCAGCTCCCGAGCGAAGATTACAAATGGGAGCCAGCGGACGCCAGTACATCCTAAGTAATTTTTCCCGCGAACAAAAAGCCCGGGAATATATCACCGTGCTGGAAGCGATTCCAACTCTTCACAACACCTAGGGATGAACGGCAATCACGGCCAGCGCCGTCGAGAATGACATCGCCGCCTCACCAGTGCGATAAGCCGCAGCCTTAGCAGCGCTTCCAGGGACAAAAAGAACGTCGCCCTTCATCAATGCGACATCCGGCGCCTGGTTATAGAGGACCTTCTTCAGATTGATAGGAATTTCCTGAATGCCGTTCGGCGTTTGCCTCAGAATTTTTGTTTTCTTCAAGTCGGAAGTGCGGGTGCTGCCGCCCGCCAACGCCAGAGCCTTCAGAACGCTGAGATTGGTATCCTCGATCATGAAGCCGCTGGGATGGCTTACGTCTCCGACTACGTAAATGATTCCAGCGCGGGACACGATAATAGTGTCTCCCGGAAACACATCCACATTGTTCTTGCTGTCGTCCGCCAAATTCGAAGACAGTTGCAGATCAACTCGTTCTCCCGGGTTTCCGCGATGTTCGATGGTTACATTGCGGCCCGCTTTGTCGGTCAGTCCACCGGCGGCCGAGATCATATCGAACAGGTGGCGCTCTCCTGTCGCCGGATAAGGCCCGGGGCGACTGACCTCGCCCATTACCGTCACGGTCTGCGATATGGATTCATCCACTGAAATTAAGACATGCGGATTACGGACGAAGCCGCCATCCTCCAACCGCTTTTGAATTAATCCTTGCGCCTCATCTGTGGAGAGGTCGGCGACGTGAACATAGTCAATCAACGGAAGGTAAATGTCTCCGGAACCGCTGATTCTCGTTTTCGTGGAAAGATCGGGCACGCCGAAAACAACAACTTCGATCAGGTCGCCAACGCCGAGTTTCGCATTGGAATTTGGAAGGAAGCCGTGAGATTGAGTAGCGGCAGTTTGGCTGTCAGATGTGGCCGGTTGCTGCGCGACTCCACTGACGGGAGTTTGGGCCAGGAGTTGGAGCCCGAATGACATTGCGACGAACAGCCATACACTTCGCAAAATTAGGGTGCGATTCCGCCGGGACATACCAAGAACTCCTGGATTTAATGAGTGCGTCGAGTCTAACACACCGCGGCCAATGAACTTGTAGGACGAATAGCTCTTTTTGCGCGCCTGTAGCGAATGTTTCATTCCTTATCGCCGCGTTGCTTTTAATTTAGAGAGCCGCAAGCAAATTGTGAAAGCACGGCTCCCAAAAAGTAAATGCATCACGCGTCAAAAGTATTGCTCATCAACAGCGGCGAGTTGTATAGTTCCAACAATAAACCAAATCATCACACGTGCGCACCTTAGGGCCAAACCTGTCTAGACACTCATTACAAATCCGGAGGAGCAGCCTGCCAGCTCAGAACCCACTATTCCCAGCCGGAAGGGAATACCAAATTTGACTCTCCTCTTTTTTGGGCTATTCGCTTTCTCGCTGGTCGTTTCGTTTCTGGCCACGCGCATAGTTCGAGATCTGGCGACCCGGAGAGGCTGGGTCTCGCAGCCGCCGGATGGTAGTAGGCATGTTCACCAATCAGCGCTTCCCCGCCTTGGAGGCGTAGCGATCTTTGTTTCCTTCTCGGTCAGCCTTACGTTGTGGCTGGCGCTCTCTTTGGTGTATCCCCGATTGCTTGAAGGCCTCGCTCCTGGAATGCTTCTTCGCATCTACATTCCAGCTTGCCTGATTTTTTGTCTCGGAATATATGACGATCTGCGGGGCGCTGGCCCTTATTTAAAGTTTGCGGTGCAGGCGGTGGCCGCCACAATGTTGTTTGCGGGCGGAATGCGCGTCTTGGATCTGCCGTTGATCTTCGGCTCCCACGCGCTACCCTGGTTCGTGGGCTTGCCCCTCACCATTCTGTGGGTGGTCGCGGTTACCAACGCTTTCAACCTCATCGATGGCTTGGATGGTTTAGCTGCAGGATCTGCATTGTTCTCCACCATGGTGTTTTTTATCGTATCGCTGGTCGATCGTTCATGGTTAGGTTCGCTGATGAGCGTGACGTTGGCAGGCGCCATTCTCGGATTCCTTCGCTTTAATTTCAATCCGGCCACCATATTCCTGGGCGATTCGGGTAGCCTGTTTATTGGTTTCGTTCTTAGCGCCCTCGCGCTCGCCGGAACCCAAAAGGCTCCAACTTTTGTTGCTGTCGCTATCCCGGTTGTTTCGTTCGGATTACCGATTCTCGAAACCTCGCTATCCATTGTGCGCCGGCTGATAAGCGGACGTCCCGTATTCACGGCAGATCGTGAGCACATTCACCACAAATTGCTGGAGATGGGATTTTCCCATCGCCAGGTGGTGATCGTTCTTTATGCTGTTTCAGCCGTCTTCGCCATGCTTAGCCTGTTCCTGCTTTGGCCCACGGGTAGCACTCTGGGCCTGGTGCTGGCGGTTGTCGGCACCGGCATTTGGCTGGGAGTGCAGCATCTGAATTATCTGGAGTTTGGCGAACTTCGGCGCGTCGCCCAGCGTACCATCGACCAGCGCCAAATCGTCATCAACGATCTGTCGGTGCGTCGTGCGATCGAAGAACTTAAATCAGCAGGCGATTTCAACGACGTGCGCAAAATACTGGTGGCCGCGTTCGAGGACAACGATTTTGATGCCTTCGAATTGCATTTAACGGGAGATGCCACCGCGGCGCTCACTGAATCTGCGCGCCCACTGCACTGGAGCAAGTTTCCCCACATGGCGCTACTTTCCACTCAACCCTCGTGGAAGTTGGCGCTCGATCTAGTGACATCTACCAACCAGCGCTGCGGATCATTCACCGTGTATCGAATGTATGGCTCGCGTGATTTGCAGTTGGATGTCAATCTACTCACCTCCGAATTTCCCGCCATACTCGCCAATGCTCTCGATCGAGTGCTGACTATGTCGCGGATCATGGTGCCGGCGCCGCGCGGCGATACTCCGTTTTTAGCTGCCAATCTTTAAGACTTCGATCCAGACTTGATTCCGGTGGGACCATCCACCCTCTTTTGACTACGTTTTGCCTTTGTAGTTTCCGTCTCCTTTCTATTCCCCACTGAGTTAATATGTAAGGAATTATGGATCGGAGCACGCAGAGTTCGCCGAATTCGGGTGACAGGCCTCCTGATCGAGATCGCCGCCGCATCGTTCGCCAGAAACTTCACTCGCCGGTCTACGCCAGTTTTAATCGTCCGCAGACTGGAACGGTTGTAGATTTGAGCGAATTGCTCGATTTGCATGAAGAGGGATTTTCCGTTCAGACTGCGGAAAATCTAGAAATAAATCGCGCGGTAACGCTCTGCCTCGAACTCCCGGAAACCCATAGTTACATTCATGGCCTTGGTCAAGTGGTTTGGAGCGACGACAAAGGCCGCGGCGGTATCCGTTTTTCAGACCTCAATGAGAATTCGAAGCGGATACTTAAAGAATGGCTTTTGACGAACTTATTGATTGGCGGTTCCAATCACGCAGCTCGTTCCGAACAAATCGCGCGGCACCGGCAGGAAGAAGTAACTGCTGGCGCTGCCTCGCCCGCTGTCGAATCAATCACTGAACCAGTCATTGAAATTGAATCGCGCCCCCCGGCGACTGACGAACCCAACAAAGGTCACTCGCTAGACGCCTTGCGACTCGAAATCCAGGGCCTCGGGCATGATGCGGATGCCATTTTGCACGCCGTCACCGTAAGCGCATTGCGTCTCACCGGAGCGAGCGGCGCGGCCCTTGCACTTCTTGATCATGGCGCAATGATGATAATGATATGGCGAGGCCGGGCTGGCGAGCCGGCGCCCCCGCTGGGAGCTCCAGTAGACGTATCAAAGAGCCTTAGCGGCGAATGCGTCCGCAGCGCCCGTCTCGTCTTCTGCGAGGATATGGGAAACGATCCGCGTGTTGATCCCGAAGTAGGTCGAGCGCTCGGAATTGGCTCCCTCATGGCCGCACCCATCCTGTTTGATTCCCGCGTGGTCGGCCTGTTAGAGGCGTTCTATCCGCAACCGCGCAAGTTCGCAGACGCTCAAATGAATCTGCTGCGACAAATTGTTGAAGTGATTCCTCGCGGCTGCCTGGAAACAAGTCAGCAAACAAGCCAGCAAACAAAGCAAGCTTTGCGGTCCGAAGTTGCGCCGTCAAACTCTTTACGAGCCGAACTCAGCGACAGCCGGACTACGAATTCCGAGTTGAAGCCAGACGAATCGAATCCAGTAGATATAGCTGCGATGGAGGGGGTTGGTAACCCCGCGATCATCGAGAACCACGATCCGCCGCCCATTGCTACCCAGCGTTTGCGACAAGTCGATTCGAAACAAATGACGGCGCAACAAGTCGATCCATCTAGCGCCGAACCCGAACCGCCAACTCCATCTCGATTACTTTATCGCGCATTGATAGGCCTCGTTATTGTGGTGGTGGCAATGGTCGTCGGATATCTTCTAGGTCCAGCAATGGAAAGACGCTGGACCTCCTCGACGCTAGCGGGGCAGCCGTCAAATCCTCGACCGTCGGAGACGCGTTCGACTGGGTCAGGACGACAGATTAAAACGTTGGCGGAATTGCAGAGGCTCTCCCGCCAGGGAGATGCGGACGCTCAATGGCAGTTGGGGTTGCGCTATCACGACGGGGAGCAAGTTGCGCAGGATGATGCCCAGGCCATGCAATGGTTTTTGCGCGCGGCCGAGCAGGGGCACGCCATCGCGCAAGCCACGGCTGGCGCCTACTATTGGGCGGGGCGAGGCGTGCCGCAGGATTTATCCAAGGCCTATTTCTGGTCGTCCATTGCTCTCGCTCAGGGCGATGAGAACAGCAAATCTCGATTAGAAGGGCTGGCTTCTCAAATGACGCAGTCGCAAGTATCGGCGGCACGCCAGCAGGCTGAAATTTGGGTCAGAAGTCATGGCGAAAGAGCGAAATCCGACCTGAATTAATTCCTCATAATCAGCCATCCGCACCCCTCCTGCCGCCGTAAAATAGATCTGTGGCAACTCTGGAAGACATTCTGACCTCCGACAAGCACGTCCGCGAAGGCGACCCGGCGCTTTGGGAGAAACTCGACCGCGACCGTGTGCGCTGCTATGCCTGCGGGCACTGCTGCCCCATTCCAGAAGGACAGCCCGGCGTTTGCAAAGTTCGTTTTAATCATGGTGGCAAGCTCTACGTTCCGTGGGGCTACGTGGCCGGAGTCCAGTGCGATCCCATTGAGAAGAAGCCATTCTTCCATGCCCACCCCGGCGCTCTGGCGTACAGCTTTGGAATGCTGGGCTGCGATCTGCATTGCTCCTATTGCCAGAACTGGGTTACTTCCCAGGCGCTGCGAGATCCAAATGCAGTTTCGCCACCGCTCGAGGCCGAGCCCGATTTGTTGATTAAAGATGCGTTGTCGCAAGGCGCCCAACTTGTGGTGAGCACTTATAACGAACCGCTAATCACCAGCGAATGGGCGGTCGCGGTTTTCCGCCAGGCCCGGCAGGCAGGATTGCTTACTGCTTTTGTATCGAACGGCAATGGAACTCCTCAGGTTCTGGAATATCTGCGTCCCTGGATCGATCTTTATAAAGTCGATTTGAAGAGCTTTGATGATCGCCACTATCGCCAACTGGGCGGCCGGTTACAGCCGATCCTCGAGACGATTCAAACTTTGCACCGTATGGGTATCTGGTTGGAGATCGTGACTTTGCTCATCCCTGGCTTCAACGACGGCAATGACGAACTGCGTAAACTTACTGCCTTCCTGGCGAGCGTGTCGCCCGACATTCCGTGGCACGTCACCGCCTTTCATCAGGATTACAAAATGACGTCACCCGCCGATACTACCGCCAAGGATTTATTCCGCGCAGCGGCAATAGGCTGCGATGCCGGACTACGATACATCTACGCCGGCAATCTTCCGGGACACGTCGGGAACTTGGAAGATACTCATTGCCAAAAATGCGGGGAATTATTGATCAAGCGGACTGGATATTTTATCGACGATTACAGGTTGACTGCAGAGGGCGATTGCCCGTCGTGCCACACTCCGTTACCGGGCCGCTGGTCAAAGAAGTTTGGCGGTCAAATCGCCGCATCTCCTTTTCGTCCCCGAAGGCCAGGGCAATTAGTTAAAATCCTCTCGCAATAATATTTGCATACATGCCTTCCTCCAAAAATTTGCAGACGCTCTTTTCGTGTTTCTCCCTGGCGCTTGCAATCTCGCTCTGGGCGGCCTGTTCGCCCCGTGATTTCCTGACGCGCCGCCTCGCTGCCGACCTGATCTCGGCATCGGATACTTTTAAGGCACCGCAATTATTCTGGCTGAAAAGCGGCATCGTCTCCAATAAAGATTTTAGTTCGCCCGACACCATGGTATTGAAACGTCGTGGATGGATCGTCGGTAATGAGCAAAAGTGCCCTGCAGGCGTTACGCCTCCACCGTGTTGGGATGTGATGCTGACGCCGCTCGGCGTCGATACCATGCGTCCGCTCATTTCGACTGCCTTGCCCGACAGCGGCACCATCGTTATGCAGGTGGCGCGTCGTGAGTTGCTGAGCACATCCGGCATCAGCAAGGCGGGCAATTTTGCCGATGTCGAGTTCGTCTGGCACTGGGTATCGCTCAATCAAGTGGGCGCGGCGCTCTACGATAGCGGCGTACATTTCAAATCGACTGTTGCTTTTCGTAAATACGACGATGGATGGCGAGTCGTGGAACAAAGTGTGCCGGTCAACCAGCCGCTGGATGACGCTCTGCACAACGCGCAGCCAGCCGCGCCATAAATATAAAACACAAAAATGCCAATGGAGCGACGGGTGTCCTCGCCCGTCCACTACAAAGCATCGCGGGGAAAGCGTTGCCGGACTCACAACGATCAAGCTTGTTTTTCCGCAAGTCATTTGCCATCGGTTACAGGCGCAGTGTATACCTCTTAATTCTGAAAATTGTTAGCGAAAGGCTTATGCGAAGATCAATCCCGGTTCTGCTTCTCTTCCTGATTTCAATTCTTACTTTTACCCAACTAGTCTTTGCACAATCGCAAAACGCAAAGCCCAAACTCACCCTCGATGAATTCTTCAATTCGGTGAGCTTCCCGGATGTGAAAGTTTCGCCGGACGGAAATTCTGTAGTGATTGAGACCGAGAGAGCGGACTGGGAGCAGCAGACATTCCGCAAGGAACTCTGGCTTTACCGGACTGCAAACGGCGCAGCCGGGGCTGAATCCCANNAATGGATCGCATTTCTCTCCGAACGGAAAGTCTCGAACTCGAAAGATACCGACGCCGGAGACAGCAAAGCGAAGGAGAGCATCGGCAAAGAAGCCGCCTTCAATGGGCTTGGCAAAAGCGCCGGCAAAGACAGAGACAGAGACAAAGACAAAGACAAGGGTGATATCGCCCAGATATTCCTCATCTCGCCAAACGGCGGCGAGGCCTTTGCCATCACCTCCGGCGAGGACGAAGTTCATGCCTTTGCGTGGAGCGCCGACTCCATGTCGATTTTGTTTGCGACCCGTCAGCCGTGGACGAAACAGCAGAACGACGATCACAAAAAAGAATGGAAGGATGTGTCGCGCTATCGCGGCGATGAGCGCGGCGACTTTATTTTTCGTCTTGCCATCGACGAAGCTCGCGCCCGCCACGCAGCACTCGGCTCTAAGGAAATTCCTGACGCGGAGAAAGACGCAGGCGTCACTCCCGGCGCCGTAGCCATTGCGCGCTCGCCTCTGCGAATTCAACAACTGACCATCGCGTGCGACGGTAGCCGGCTGGCATTCGTGACATCGTCGGTATCAGAGCGCGAGGAAAAGGTCGAAGACATCGACCTTTACGCAGTCAATCTTTCCGCGGCAAACGCGCCAGCGGAATCCGCGCCCATTCGTCTCACCCACAACGAAGCGGTGGTATTAAATCCGGAATGGGCGCCCGATAATCGACATTTATTTTTCCAGATTAATTTGGGCTCGCTGGAGCGAAAGTATGAAGACCCGCAGCCCCGGCTCTACTGGATTGATGCTGAAACGTCCGAGACAACTTCCGGTAAAAAAGATATCCAGCGCTGGTTCGCCAGCTATCCCGGCGAAATCGTGCGCTACACGCCGCTTCCCGACGGTTCAGTCCTCGCTGCTGGCCGCATGGGAACTGAAGTTCAGCTGATGACCCAGACAAATCCGAAAGCCGACATTGCCAGACGCGAAGGCTGGGCTGGACACTATGAACTCCCCGCCGCCGCCAGCCACGCTTCGCGAATTGCGTTTGTTTATTCTTCAACGGTAAAGCCCACCGAGATTTACATCGCCGATGGTGCTGACAAAATCTCTCAGGCACGCCCCATCACTTCCTTCAACAAACTATTTACCGAGCGCGATCTTCCCCAGGCGAAGCCCTATCGCTGGACGTCCGACGATGGCACTTCCGTTGAAGGCATGTTGATGTATCCGCCAGGAAAAGTTGAAGCGAAAAACTTGCCAACGTTCGTGTTCATCCATGGCGGCCCGCAGGATGCCGACGGCAACCACTTCGAAGCCGATTGGTACCAGTGGGATCGTCTCGCCGCCACCGCTGGCTGGCTGGTGTTTGAGCCGAATTATCGCGGCTCTACCGGCTATGGTGACAAGTTTGCCCTCGGCATTGTTCCCCAGATAGTTTCGCGGCCCGGCAAAGACATATTGACGGGAGTCGATGCTCTGGTGAAGGACGGTATCGCCGACGCGAATCAGTTGGCGGTTGGCGGCTACAGTTATGGCGGCTATATGACGAACTGGCTGATCACGCAAACCACCCGCTTCAAAGCAGCCATTACCGGAGCGGGAGCGGTCGAGCATGTGGCCGACTGGGGCAACGATGACACCACCTTCGACGACGCTTATTTTCTAGGAGGCTTGCCGTGGGAAGCGGCGGACCGCTATAGGAGTGAAGCAGCAATTTTCCAGATCAACAAAGTTCGCACGCCGACGCATTTAGTTGCTGGCGCGGATGACATCAGGGTGGCGGTTGCAGAAGACTATCTACTGGATCGCGCTCTGCATGAACTGAATGTGCCGAGCGAGTTACTGATTTTTCCCAGTGAGGGCCATTCGCTTTCCAAAAACCCGTGGCACGGAAAAATAAAAGTGCGCGAAGAANNGGGGGCAAAGCCCCGTTACCACACGTACTTACGCCCGGTCCCGCAAGAATCACTTACAGCGACGTTCCCTGCAAGGTAGCCTGATGGTGGCAATCGGCTTCCATGGAGGCGTTTGATGAACTTTCGCTTCGTCTGTCAGGTTTTCACTTCGGCTGTTCTCTCCGCCAGTCTTTTCGCCCAATCGTCGCAACCATCGCTCACCATCTATAACCAGGACTTCGCTGTCGTGCGGCAGCAGATTCCTCTCGATTTAAAGTCGGGCGAAAATCAGGTCAACGTCAACGAAATCACCATGCATCTCGAACCGGACTCGGTCGTGCTGCGCGATCCCACCGGCAAGCATGCTTTGCAGATTCTGGAGCAGAACTACCGTGCCGACGCCATTTCCGAGCCGCTTCTGCTTTCGTTTTACGAAGGCAAGACGATCGATTTCGAAACTGCCGGCGGGCAGACAGTTAAAGGCAAAGTAATCCGCAGTGGATATACTCCGCGCAATTATTTCTCAATCAACCGCGGCCAGGAATACTATCCCACTGCCGCGCAACAGCCCGTGATTGAAGTGAACGGTCAATTGCGGTTCACTTTGCCCGGCACGCCAGTCTTTCCCAGCCTCACCGATGACAGCATCCTGAAGCCCCGTTTAGAGTGGTCGCTCACTACCGATAAACCCGGAAAATTTCCCGCCGAATTCTCTTACATAACCGGCGGCATGAGTTGGGAGGCTGACTACAACATTGTTGCTCCGGACAAGGGCGACATCGTCGACGTGGTGGGCTGGGTGACGATGGATAACCAGACGGGCAAGACCTTCGAGAACGCACGCATCAAGCTGATGGCCGGCGATGTCAACAAAATCCAGCCGGGAATGAATGGCGCGAAAGTTTCCCTGATGGCGATGGCTCGTGCGCCAGAAGCGGCTGGACCTGCGGTAACGGAAAAAGCCTTTGACGAGTACCACCTCTACACGCTAGAACGCGCGACCACGCTTCGCGATCGGGAGACCAAGCAGGTTGAATTTATTCATGGCGATAGCGTCACCGCCAAACAGATTTACATCTATGACGGAGCAAAGATCGACGTTAACCGCTACAACTGGGGCTGGGAGAACATTCGCAACGATCACTCTTATGGCACGGAATCGAATCCCAAAATCTGGGTGATGCGCGAGTTCGTGAACTCGCAGGCCAATCATCTCGGCATGCCGCTGCCTAAAGGTCGAGTCCGCTTCTACCGGCGCAATGACGATGGCCAGATCGAGTTCACAGGCGAGAATGTTATCGACCATACTCCTCGCGACGAGACGGTTCGTATGTACACCGGAAACGCTTTCGATTTGACCGGAGAACGACGGCGAATCGATTATCTGGTGGAACCAAAAAAGACTTCAGCGACCGAATCATTCGAGATCAAGGTGCGCAATCACAAGAAAGAAGCAGTAAATGTGCGAGTAGTTGAACATCTGTACCGGTCAATGAATTGGGACATAGCTTCGAATTCCGCTGACTACAAAAAGACGGATGCCCGCACCATTGAGTTTCCCATCACCATCCCGCCCGACGGCGAGAAGGTCGTAAACTACACGGCGCACTATAGCTGGTGAGAATGCGTGTGGTGAAGCGAACGATTTTCCGATAGAGGGACGGGCATCTCGCCGTCTTGCCGGCGGCGATTTGCCGCGCTCCAAGATCTATCGGCGTGCGGCGGTAGTTTGCAAGTGCGCAACTTGCGTGTGCGGCGACGATTTCTCGTAACGCGCGATTCCCTGATACAGCGCTTCCGCGATCTGCTGGCGATAGGATGCGCTTTGCAAATTTTGCTCATCCGCGGGACTGCTGACAAAGGAAATCTCCGTCAGAATGGCGGGCATGGTTGTCCCGGTCAATACGACGAAAGCTGAATCTTTGATGCCGCGATTACGAATGCCGGGACTGTTTGCCGCCAGAGTCGCGTAAAGAGAATGCTGCACGATCGCGGCAAGCTTTCGGGACTCCTCGATTTTTCCATGCAGCGCATCTGCCGAAAGCGATACAGGCGTCAACTTGGCGGAGGTGCCATCTTCATGTTTTTCAACTTCGCGCGATCCGGGAGCGGAAAATAGATTGGAGTAGTAAGTTTCAACTCCTCGCGCCGCCGTCGAACTGCTGTAGTTCGCATGGACCGATACGAACAAATCGGCTTGCCCCTGGTTCGCGAAATCAGCGCGTTGATCGAGAGGCAAATAAGTATCTTTGTCGCGGGTGAACAGCACCTCGAAGCCAAGGCGCGTTTGCAAGAGCTTGCCCAAGCGCTGCGTGACGTCGAGCACTAAATCTTTTTCCAGCAGCCCCTGTCGTCCGACCGTTCCTAAATCCCAGCCCCCGTGTCCGGCATCAAGCACAATACGAAGCCTTCCAGTCTTCGCCAGAGGCACGTCCGCCTTGGCGTTGCCAGAAACTGGCGCGGTAATCGATTTAGCGTTGAGCAAAGCGGCATTAGCGGGCGTTAAAGATTGGCTGGAAGCAGGGGAATGCGGAGTCGTTCGGTTTGCTCCATTGTTTTTGACGGCAACAGCTTTCTCCGTTCCTCGCAACTCGACCACCAGACGGTAAGGATTCGATTCCATGCTGACCGAAAAATTCGAGCCGTCTCGCGTATCGAGCACTATTCGCGTCAGTCCAGGAACGGGCTGGGCGACCCTCACGCGAGTGAGCGATACATCGCCAACATCCATCGTCGCTCCATCCAACTGGGGCGATAAAACGGTATCGTGCAAGTCGAAATAAATACGCTCCGGTGACATCAGTCGGTGCACTTCGTAAGGCACCTGATCTTCCATATCAATGACGACGGTGCTGCCCTGGGACGACGACCAATGACGCACTGCGGTAATTTTCGGCAAGGCGGCTAGTTTGTCCGTAGCAACTGGGGACATCGATGCGGAATCAGAATCGAGCTTCGGTGGGCTCATCAGATTGTCCGCGGCCACGGGCATTGACACATTTGCCAGCGGCGCTGGCGGCGCCGTCACCGATCGCGGAGGAACCTGAGTATTGGCGTCTGCCACATTCCTCGCAGCGCTACTGGAGCCGGCTTTACCGTGAGTCTGCATTCCCCACCATGCCCCAGCGAAAAATAATGCAGCCACCGCCACCATGCCCATTACCACATTCAATCCCGCCCGTGAACTCGCGAGAGACGGACGTGCCAACCATGAAAATGAAGTTCTCGGATTCGAATCCAATGCATCAACCGAGGGATGTGGAGTTTCTGGTGCGCTCTCCGCCTGTTCGTCTTCAATTTTATTTTCAGCCAACGCAACCATTGAAGTTGAATCTGCCGCCGACGGTAATATCACGGGTTGATTGGGAGATGAAATATCGACTGGCGCATTTTGCGGCGTCGGGTCTTCAGCCGTTATACCGCTCTGCGCGGCAGCGCTTTCTACGGATGGAACGGCCTCAGACAGCGGCAACGCAATCGCGTCAAGTGGAGTCTCGGTCGGGTCCGCTTCGGTCTTTGCCTGCAGGACCTCATCAGCCACATCCGCCAACCAGTGGATACGCCGGTCTTGATCTTCTGGCTTAAGTGCGGAAAGAACCAGTTCCGCGAACAATTCGAAGCACCGGACATTGTGATCCGTAAAGGCTCGCGCACTGGTCGAAAACGCCTGCAACACTCCAAGCTGTTCGCGGCGTCCTCTTAAGGGAACCAGCACAGTTGAGCGCGCACCCAGTTTGTGAGCAAAGTCGAGGTCAACCCGGCGATCCCTTTCACCATCATCGCAGCGAAGAATGCGCCCTGATTCAAGAGCGTCCCGCAAAAACTCAGACTCGCCAATAAGCCGGACGCCGCGCCCAACCGGGAGCGGTCCAGCAGCAGCGCGGCAGACCATTTCCGGCAGCTTTGTATCCGATCGCTCCGCCAATGCAACTATGACGCCATCTGCCCCGCTGATAGCCTGCGCCCGTTCGCAGATCAGCTGCAATACTTCATCGATGATGAAGCGCTCAGTCTCGAATAAATCTTGGTCAGGATTGCGGCGGATTCGTATCTGCTCGTGCAGTTCTGAGAAGGCCAGCAGTGCGCGCATCGCCTCCTGCCGCGCAATCGATTCGAGGACGCGGTTGCCTTCTTGCAGCGGCGAACCGTCGCTGCCCGGGGGCACCACGCACTGGACTCGGGTTGGACTGGCACTCATGATGAGGTTAGTGGCACCGCAAAAAACCGAAGTATTTATCGTACTGTGGCGGACGAGGTCGCCTGATTGCCGCTCTTGGTTCTACTGCGCTTCGTTCTATTGGTCGTGTTCTGCTGTTTCTGGTTCGACTGCCGCGCCTAGCATTGTTTGCACCCGCATAGCGCACAGTAGGCTGGCTTCAGCGTAATAGTCGGTCGCTCCATACCGCAATGTCCGTTGGTACACGTCCGAGTGTGTCATCCAGCATGTAGTGCAGTGTGTAGGGCGAATGCGACGGCGATTTCGGTGACGAGCTACGACCTTTCAGATTTGCTCTCCGCGTCGATTCGTCTTATGGTAAAGATGCAGTCTAAAACCGTATTCGGAGATGTGATGGCTGACGTCGTCCAGCATAAAAGACCAAAGAATTTTAAAAACTCCTGGTGGTGGCCGACCAGCTTAGCGGGAGTCGCCGTCGTGGCGTTCCGTGGTTGCTGGCATCGGAAGATGAGCTGGCCGATTGGAATGCGCGGCTATTCGTATCAGGTTTGCCTGAGCTGTGGCGTTAAGCGTTTGTTCGATGAAGCCACTTTCAGCGCCTACGGGTCCTTTCGTTATGAATTGGAGCAATTAGTTTCCACGCAAGTTTCCACCCAAGAATCGTCTCGGCAAAAATCCACAGCAATGGCCGAGTTGCGACCACCGGCTTCATGAACCGAGCAATAGACCGGGGAATCTCATTCGCTGCCGCCGCTCAAACTCCAACCGTCTGCCCTTGCTTCTTGTACCACTCGACCGTGCGGCGCAGACCATCCTCAAAATTCACCAGGACCTTGTAGCCCAGGTGCTTTTGAGCCAGCGATATGTCGGCCAGAGAATGCTTAATGTCTCCGCCGCGCTCCGCTTCATACTTCACATTTCCCTTGTATCCGGTCAATTCCTTTAAGGCTTCAAAGGTCTCGTTCAGTGTCGTGCGATCACCGGTAGCGCAGTTAAACACGCGTCCAGCACATTCCGTCGCTGGCGCCGAACATGCCAAAAGATTGGCTGATACTGCGTTGTCGATATACGTAAAGTCACGGCTGGTTTCACCGTCGCCAAAAATCGTGGGCTGATCGCCGCGTAGCATCTGCATGCTGAATTTGGCCAACACACCGGAGTATGGCGAAGATGGATCCTGCCGCGGCCCAAAAATATTGAAGTAACGCAGACACACGGTTTCGAGCCCATAACAGCGGAAGAACGAAATCATGTAGAGTTCGCTCGCCAGCTTGGCCACCGCGTAAGGCGAAATCGGATTCGGATTCATGCCCTCATGCTTCGGAAGCGTTGGTGTATCGCCGTAGGCCGACGATGAGGCCGCATACACTACCCGCCGCACTTTCGCGTCCCGCGCGGCCACCAGAACATTGACTGTGCCGTCAGTATTGGCTCGGTTGCTGCCGATCGGGTCGAGGACCGATTTCGGCACCGAAGGGATCGCCGCCTGGTGCAGAACGTAATCGACGCCCTTGCACGCGCTATGCATCGCATCCAGATCAAGAATGTCAGCTTCGCGGAACTCGATCTTCTTAATCACCTCTGCCAGATTCTCGCGTCTTCCAGTAGAAAAATTATCGATGCCGCG
>PLBX01000364.1 GCA_003135495.1 Acidobacteriaceae bacterium
GCCAAGAAACAGGTTCCAGTAGAACTTACTGCGAGCGGATTGTTGAATGCCGAGTTTCATGGCACCCAATCCGCGGGCACGGCCGCGCCCCACGGCGCATTGCCACGCGTCCTATGGACCGGGACAGGGGCCGCGACAAATGTGCGGATCTCGTCATCGGCAGCGCTAAATGTAAAGAGTTCTGCCAAGGCGGCACGAGATGAAATATTTTTTGCGGCCATTCCGCTGACGCTCATCGGCCCGTCAACGAACCGCCGCCACGTCGGACAGCGGCAACAGCAAAGAGACGATGAATCTGCCGAATTGAATTTGAGGATTGGTCCGGCAGCAGTGGCAATGGCAACAGCGACAATGACGAAATCTGCGAATCNNGGCGGCTGGATATCCAGGAATGGCTATCAATTTTTTCTGCGCGGCGATGCTGAGCTAAAAGATTTGTTTCGCATGGAGAACCTGATCCTCGGCCCCGGGCCCCGTCCGGCAGCGGAAGGATTAGCGAAGTTAGATGTCGGCGTATCTGGCGAATGGCAAGGATTCGCGGCTCCCAGCGCGCATGGGACCGCGCAATTGCGAAACGTGCGCGCTGAGATGCGCGGACTCAATACTCCTATCGAAATTTCCTCGGCGAATATCAGCCTCAACTCCGATGCTTTATCCATGCAGAACATTTCTGCTCGTACTGTTGGTGTTCGCAGCGGCACACAGTGGAGCGGAACGCTGACTGCTCCTTTTCATTGCGCTGCTCAAGCCACCACCTCCGGCACGGCTGCAAGTTTCGCTCTAACTGCTTCTCCGAATTGCGCGTTTCAATTCGATCTGGCGGCGGATGCGCTTTCGGCAGTAGATTTGTCGGAGTGGCTTACGCCGCGCGCAGTTGACCGCCCGTGGTATCGCATTTTGAATTCTGGTTCCAATAACAATCCGGGTGACGAGCCAAGCCGGTCCCCCCTTTTGGCGCTGCAAGCTCGCGGCAATTTGCGCGTTGGTCGACTAATTTTAAAGAATGTAATCGCAACCCAAGTAACCACGCAGGTTGAAGTCGACCGCGGCAAGATCACGCTGACCGCGCTGCGCGGGCAACTGCTACAAGGTATGCATCGGGGAAATTGGATCATTGATGTGAATCAACCGACGAGAGCCAAAGACCGCGCCAACAGCGGTGTTTCAACGGCAAGTATGAGCTTTCAGGGCACGGGAACCCTGCGCGACATTTCGCTCGAACAGTTGAGCAAGTTAATGGACAACGACTGGATTTCCGGAACCGCCGATGGAACTTTCACTCTCCAAGGCACAGACTTTCGCGAACTGCTTTCTCGTTCCAGTGCAAAATTACAGTTCATTGTCAGGAATGGCAGCTTGCCGCATCTCGAGATTCCAGATTCGCCTGGGCCCCCCGCGCCAATGACATTCAAGCATTTCACGGGGGAGTTGAATTTGAAAGAGGGCGCGTGGCGCCTCTCCGGCGGCAAGCTTGAATCGAACGCAGGCAATTATCAAGTCAACGGCACGGCCTCTGCAGAAAACATTTGTGACTTCCTACTCACAAGCGAAAACGCGCAAACCTGGGCAATCACAGGCTCTCTCGCCGAACCTCACGTCTCGCCCGTAGATCTAGCCACCGCTCAAGCCGACGCCAAACCAAATCCGAACGCCGCCAAGCCCTAGCGAAATCTTCTGTAGAGACGCGGCTTNNGCGCCAGAAAACTACGGTTGATAACCCGCTCCCCGCAGCACCTTCCCCGGCAACGCTCCTGTCATCTTCCCGTTCTCAATCACTAAGTTTCCGTTAACCAGCACAAATTCCATGCCTTCCGATAAATGATTTGGATCGTCAAACGTAGCCACGTCACGCACAGTCGCAGGATCGAACACCACCACGTCCGCCCACATCCCCTGCTTCAACACTCCGCGATCTGTAAGACGCATGCGCTGTGCTGGCAGCGCCGTGAACTTGCGAACAGCATCTTCCAACGTCAGTTTCTTTTCTTCGCGTACATACTTCCGCAGCACCCGCGGAAATGTCCCATAAGCCCGCGGGTGCGGATGCTCTTCGCCCAGCACGCCTTCAGGCGATGTCCCAGAAGAATCGTTGTCAACCGCGACCCACGGCTGCTGCAAGGCGAGTACCACGTCGGGCTCTGACATTCCAAATACAGCGACGCTCGTGAATCCTTTATCTTCAACCAGCAAATCAAAGAGCGTATCCATCGCATCTTTGTTCAGCATCTTCGCAATATCGGAAAGCCGTTTCCCCTGAAACTTCTTCAACTCCGGATTTTGTACAAGCGTGATCGTCACATCCTGCGGGCCGGTAATCTCGTCCCATTCATTGTCCCAATCTTTAGACGGCGTCTCCATATCTTTGCGAATGCGCGCGCGGGTTGCCGGATCTTTGAGACGCTCGATCATCTTCGCATCGCCGCCATCATGCGCCCACGGTGGAATGAATGCCGACATGCTGTTTGACCATGCGGTGTAGGCATACGTGTCAGCGGAGATATCAGAGCCATCGGCGCGCGCTTTGTCAATTCGTGCCAGCAGATCGGGCATGCGTCCAAAGTTCGACTTGCCAGCCACTTTGATGTGCCAAATCTCAACCGGAATATTCGCCTCGCGGCCAATGCGAATCGCTTCGTCGATAGATTCAAGCACGGCATCGCCTTCGCTGCGCATGTGTGTCGCGTAGATTCCGCCGAACTTCGAAGCCTCAGACGCGAGCGCAATCAGTTCTGGAGTTTTAGCGTAAGGAGCAGGCGCATACTCGAGCGATGTTGAAACGCCGACCGCTCCATCGTGCATGGCGTCGCGCACGAACTTCTGCATTTGTTGTAGCTGCTCAGGAGTGGGCTGCACATCGGCGTCTCCGAGCACCATGCGCCGGACCTGCGTCGCGCCCACATAGCTGGCGAGATTAATTCCCATGCCTTGCTTTTCGAGATGCGCGAAATACTGGCGCAATGTTCGCCAGTCGGGATTGATCTTGTAATGCTGATACGCCGGACGATCATTCGCAATGATTGAGTCGTTTAGCGGAGCCGCTGATCCGCCTTCTCCTGTTATCTCCGTGGTAATGCCTTGATAAATCTTCGACGGCAGGCGAGGATCGACGAGAATAGTCGTCTCGGACTGCCCGAGCATGTCGATAAATCCCGGCGCGACGACTTTCCCCTTAGCGTCAATGGTGCGCTTGCGCGGCGCTGCAGAGAGAATGCCGATGGCCACAATTCGGCCGTCACGAATTCCGACATCGCCGGAATACCAAGGCGAACCTGTGCCGTCGATGATGTGTCCATTGATGATGACAAAATCGAAAGGCGCTTTATGAGAAGGATCTGCGGAAAGATCTGCGGCGAAAACGCAAGTCGTTAATAGAAGCAGGAGGAAGGCGAGTGTGAGGCGTGCTGTTGCGTTTGGGGAAGTCATCGGCGCGAATTATAAAGCATCGCGCCGATTATCCTGCTTGATTTCGCACGCTCAGGCGATGGCGAAGCGAGCGGCGCGTTCTGGCGCCTGCAAAATGCAGATCGCCTCTTTCAGCGATGAAATCTCAAACACTGACGTGAGGTGCGTTGCCTCAAGAATTCGGCGGAAGAAAACCGGGGGATTCACCAGCTTCAACTTCGCCGACTTCTGCATCGCCCAGCGACGAACGAGCAACAATGCGCCCAAACCGCCAGCATCGATCTGCTCGACCTCTGACACGTCAAGCACGAGCACGCGAACGCGCTCGAGTTGCTCGATACTGCGCCTAAAGTTGTCGAGCGCGGCTCCGCGCACCATGCGGCCGGAACAACTCACAACCGCGATATCCTGCAAGCATTCGACTTGATATTGGAGTTCCATATGTCTATTCATACGAACCTGCTTTGGAAAAAGTTCCGTTGACCCGCTGTTACTCAATTTGACGTACCACGTTGCGAAAAGTCATCAACCTGGAACTATTTGAAGGGATAGAGGTTAAAGGGATGTTAAGAGATCGTAAACAATTGTTACGTCGTCATCACCACTAGGATAAGTCTGTCATCCTGAGCGAAGCGAAGAACCTCTGCATTTGATAGCAGCTCCGCAACATTGATTTATCAACATCACAAGCCCGCTTCGATTCTCGATCTGGGATCAAGAAGATCGCGCAGCGCGTCGCCGATAAAATTGAACGCCAACACGGCCAGCATCACCGTAATTGCAGGGAATAGCACCAGGTGTGGAGCGTCGAAAAGATG
>PLBX01000344.1:0-1088 GCA_003135495.1 Acidobacteriaceae bacterium
ATGGGCGTGGAGCGCAAGTCGCTTCTCCTCACCGACGAGGAAAAGAAAAATACCGCCTATCACGAAGCCGGACACGCTCTTGTCGCTGCGAAACTTCCGCACGCCGATCCTGTTCACAAAGTAACGATCATTCCCCGGGGCATGGCGCTTGGACTAACCATGCAATTGCCCGTCGATGATCGGCACAACTACTACAAAAATTACCTCGACAGCCAGATCGCGATCCTTATGGGCGGCCGCATTGCGGAAGAGCTTTTCCTGAACCAGATGTCAACCGGCGCTGGCAATGACATCGAACGTGCCACCGAGTTGGCGCGCAAAATGGTTTGCGAGTGGGGCATGAGCGACCTCGGACCCTTGACCTTCGGCAAGAAAGAAGAACAGATTTTCCTGGGACGCGAGATCGCGCAACACCGCGACTACAGCGAAGCCACTGCCATCCAAATTGATGAAGAAGTGAAGAAGATGGTGAGCAGGGGATACGCGACGGCCAAGGCCATACTTTCGGAGAATCGCGAAACGCTGATTCAGATGGCGAAGGCGCTGATCGAGCGAGAGGTGCTGGACGCGGTCGAGATCAAGCTAATAGTCGAGGGCCAGAACCTGCCGCCAATCAAGCCGCTTCCAGCCAAGACCGACGACGGCGTGCAGCAGGTAATCAAACCAGAGCGCGCTCCCGCCAAAGGTGGCGAACGCCCCGCCACCGCATAAGAAATCAATGGAGCGACGGGCGTCCTCGCCCGTCCAACCCACCATTAAGAAGCTTCGAAGGCGGCCAACCGGCCGCCTTTCTTTTCCCCCGGCATCACCGCCACCACCGCCAAAATCACAAACAGCGGATCAATCGGCCTCCGGTAATAAACCTCTGGACTAGTAATGTAGTAAATCAGCGGAAACGAAATCAGAACCAGCGCATAAGGCAACACGCCCGGCCAATTCGCGCGCAAGCCGCGCCAAAGCCCTAAAAGCGCCAGCACCGTAAGCGTCGTACAAAAAAATATGTTCGGCGGATCCAGCGGCTCCTGCTTCAGATACTCGCGATCCAGGCTCCAGTATCCCGTCCAAATAAAAAACGCTCGCCGCATCGA
>PLBX01000344.1:1113-3057 GCA_003135495.1 Acidobacteriaceae bacterium
GCCTTTCGTTCCCATTAAAAGCACAATCCCAATATTGTCGCGAAATGGAATGAACCGATGAAACACTTCATAGTTCCGGATAAACCACGGAGACACGATCGCGATGAACGTAATCGCCGCCACAGCGTTGACCGCAAACCAACGTTTTCCCCGGCGATGCCTCCGATAAATAAGCCACCCTGCAAGAAAAGGAAGCACCGAAAGAATTGCCGAACTAGTCAGCGCGCAGAGTCCCCACAACAAACCGTACCCTGCCCACTTCCAGAATTTATCTTCGTTCTCCAAGGTCAGCGTGAACAGGAACAGCAGGGACAACAGTAAAGTCGCGAGCCACGTTTCCCAGATGCGCTCCACCGGGAAATAAATTCCATACGGGCAGAACGCCCATGCCCAGCCGGCCCATTTGCCGGCACGCTCTCCAAAACTGATTCGGGCCGTGAAGAATACGGTCACGCACACCAGCGCCGACATCAGCGCGTTCAGCGAGAGCAACACGATTGCCGAGAGCTTTGTGTAAGTGCCAAAAATCTTAAACACGCCAGCAATAAGGTAGGGATAAACCGGAGTCATCCAGGCGGTTGGGCCGGTCTCCTCAAACAGCGGGCTGGCGAAACCGTGGCCCGAAGCGATCGAGTATGCAATCTTCCCGGCTTCGAAGCCCATATGCCAGTGGTTTCTTTCCGGGTCGAGTTGCTCCGGCAAAAGAAAAACCATCACAATCAGGCGGATGGCCAGCGCCGTCAACACCATATAAATCAGGAACGGTGGATAGCGATCCCGACGACGATTGTTGTCTGCGGGAGGGCTGAACGTTTCAGCAACAACGGTCGGGATGGCGTGAGATGTCAAGGATGCTGGATTCGACCCGCGTTCGATCATAAACCGCGACCGCTCTCATTGGACAATTTGTTTGGATGCATGTTCCTTCGTCTCGGTCCCGCTTCAGCAGCGCGATCTAGTCTGCCTCGGCATGAGATACTGCTACCCGAATGAATCTGACCCTCAACTCCAAAGTTGCTCTCATCACCGGAGGCTCGCGCGGGATCGGCGCCGCGACCGTCCGTGCATTTGCCGAGGCCGGCGCCAAAGTTGTCTTCAATTTTCAATCCGCCAAGTCGCAAGCCGAAGACCTCGTACGTGAATGCGGCGCAGCAAACTGTCGCGCCGTGCAAAGCGATCTTTCGACCACCGAGGGCGCGCGCCAACTGGTCTCAAGCGCGATCTCCGCCTTCGGACGACTCGATATCCTGATCGCCAATCACGGCATTTGGCCTCCTCAAGATGCTCCGATTGACCGCATGTCAGACGAGCAATGGCACCGCACCGTAGCCGTCAACCTGGACGGTGTTTTTGCCCTCGTCAAACATTCCGTAGCGCAAATGAAAAAGCAGGACGCCGGCGGCCATATCGTGCTCATCAGTTCGACCGCCGGACAACGCGGCGAAGCCTTCCACTGCGACTACGCCGCCACCAAAGGCGCGCTCCTCAGCATGGTGAAGGGATTATCCACTGAACTTGCGCGCGATCGCATCTACGTCAACGCCGTCGCTCCCGGATGGGTCGATACTGACATGTCGGCCACAACCCTCAATGATCCGCCGACTCGCGAAACAATCTTCCGCAACATCCCCCTAGGCCGCGTAGGAACGCCCGAAGAAATCGCCGCCCCAATTCTGTTTCTATGCACTCCGCAAGCCGGATTCATCACCGGCGAAGTTTTCAACGTCAATGGCGGTGCCGTCCTAGTAGGATAATTCGTAGGATAAATCACGTAGCGACGGACGCATTCGTCCGTCCGCATTGGTAGGTCCGTCCGAACCGAGTTCCACCGGTACAGCTAAAATAGTTGCTATTGCTTCTAATCCAATAGATCATGAATCGCCTTCTTTTCGTCCTCCTGATGTGCGCCCTCTGCGGAGCCCAAACCGCTCCCCCCGCCTCGTC
>PLBX01000176.1 GCA_003135495.1 Acidobacteriaceae bacterium
TATCATCCGGTTTTCAATGTGCCCGAATTTGCCAAGGCCTCAGACAATAAATTCTTTCTGGTCGTGTTTTCGAGCGATCCGCAATTTGATGTGTCTCAGACCCGCTCGTTTCTCTCCGGCCTTGCGCCGCGCATGGTTGCGGAGGTGCCAAGCTAAATGCGCGCCACGCTCAATCTGCGAAAAGTTCTGCCCGCGCTGCTGGCACTTATTGCCTTCACCGCCGGATGCCGTCAGGATATGCACATACAGCCTTACTACCGGCCCCTGGCGAAGAGCGATTTCTTCAACGACGATCGTTCCGCCCGCCTGCCGATCGATGGAACAGTGGCGCGTGGCGATCTCCACGAAGACGCTTATCTGTACACGGGAAAAATAGGAAACGCTCCAGGAGATTACATGCCGTTTCCAGTGACGGCTGAAGTGATTGCCCGCGGGCGCGAGCGCTTCAACATTACCTGCGCGCCCTGCCATGGGCGGGTTGGCGATGGCAATGGATTTATTCCGACGCGCGGCTTCCGGCAGCCGCCGTCGTTTCACATAGACCGTTTGCGCAAAGCGCCGATCGGCTATTTCTTCGACGTCGATACCAACGGCTTTGGCGTTATGCCCGACTACGCCGCACAAGTCGCTCCGCGCGATCGCTGGTGTATCGCGGCTTACATCAAAGCGCTGCAGCTGAGCCAGAATGCGACCTCGGGAGATATTCCGGCGGGACAAAAGATTCCATCGCCTGCGCCGCAATTCCGCGATATCGGTACTGGAGCCACGCTGCCTCGGCTTGCGCCGGCGGCTCCCGCTGCAGAAGGGGAAAATAAGGNNATTGCTTCGATCGCCGGTGCGTTTCTCTCTCCCGATAGTTTTTATTCCGCCTATCTCACGGGCTACATGTTCTGGCTGGGCTTGTCGCTGGGGTGCATGGCGATCCTCATGCTCTATCACCTGGTTGGCGGAGCGTGGGGAACGGTGATTCGGCGCATCCTCGAAGCTGGGATGATGACGCTGCCTATGATGGCCGTCCTCTTTCTTCCGATTCTGTTCAACTTGAAGAAGATTTATTTCTGGGCGCGGCCTGAGGGCTTAGCTGACCCGAAGATTGCCGATATCGCGCATACGTATCTAAATTTCAACGGCATCCTGATTCGCTACATTCTTTATTTCGTCATCTGGATCGGGATGGCTTTCTTCCTGAACCGCTGGTCGAACGAGCAGGATTCGATTGCAGGCCAAAGTACGCTGCGCTTCCGGGCGATGAGTTCGATTGGGCTTGTGATCTACTCGCTGACGATTTCGTTCGCAGTCATCGATTGGGTGATGTCACTGCAAGCGCGATGGATATCGACTATTTATGGACTTCTCTTCGTCGCCGGCGAGGCGCTCTCCGCATTCTGCTTCGTCGTGATCATCGAAACCATTCTCAGCAAGCGCAGGCCGATGTCGGAATATCTCAACGAAACTGAAATCCATGATCACGGCAAACTCATCCTTGCCTTCGTCATGGTCTGGGCATATTTCAACTTTTCGCAGTGGCTCATTATCTGGGCGGGAAACTTGCCCGAAGAAATTCCGTGGTACATGCGGCGTCTGCATGGCGGATGGGAGCACGTAGGACTGTTTCTGGTGGTGTTTCATTTCGCCGTTCCGTTTGCCCTGTTGCTATCGCGGCAATTGAAGCGCGAGGCTCGCACTTTGGTGCGCCTTGCCTCATGGCTCATATTCATGCGCATGGTTGATATCTTTTGGCATATTGAGCCGGCGTTTCACCCAACTTTTCACGTTAGTTGGCTGCACTTCACTATCATTGCCGGAATGGGCGGCCTGTGGATGGCCTACTTCTTTAATAACCTGAGAGCGCGGCCGCTGCTGGTGCTGCATGCGCCGCAGACTTTGAGGCTTTTTGAAACGCCGCATCACTAATGAGAGTGTGGTTGGAAGTTGAAACACGAATAGCGAATCGACTAGCGAATTATGAGTGACGAAATAAAAAATAACGGGCACGGCCATCACGAGACGGAATTCGAGCGCGAAGATTTAAGCACGCGCGGCGTCTTCCTGTTTATGGCGGGGCTCGCCGTGAGCGGCATCGTTATTTATTTCATCATCGTCGGCATGTACTCGTTCCTCGATAAATATGAGCGTTCGCAAATGGCGACTGCGAGTCCGCTGGTAACGACCAAGGGCTCCATGTCGCGCGTGGTGACGCAGGAGGATATGGACAAAAAGTTCAAGGACAATGGCGCGCCCATGCTCGAAACAAATGAGCGCGGCCAGTTGCGAGACTTTTTGATGAATCAGGAAAACCAGCTCAATAGTTATGGGTGGGTCGATGAGAAAGCTGGCGTGGCGCATATTCCGATTGATCGCGCCATGGATCTCGTGGTTCAGCGAGGATTGCCGGTATTCTCGCAGGGCGCGAATTCGAGCGGAAGCACTGAGGCGAAACCGGACGATAAGAAGTCGGCGACCGATAACGAGCGGCGGGTAAGCCCCTAGTTTTTGGGAGACGTCAGGTTTGAGAACGAATTTCGCTGGATTGAATTTGTTCGATTAAGAATCTGGATTAGGAAAAGGCAGTGCTTAGTAAAAACAGATTCATCAATTCGATCAGTACGTCAGCAGCTTTGCTGTTGCTGGCGGCTGCGCCGTTGTTTGCGCAAGGCTCCCGCAATCCCATGATGGGTGGCGGCATTATGAGT
Source organism: Acidobacteriaceae bacterium (assembly GCA_003135495.1). Lineage (GTDB taxonomy): Bacteria > Acidobacteriota > Terriglobia > Terriglobales > Acidobacteriaceae > Acidiflorens. The sequence goes on from PLBX01000176.1 coordinate 2,694, forward strand.
CCGCCAGTCAACCAGCGGCCGCCGGGATTGCAGTTTGTCGGAATCGAGCAGCATCTCAATGCGGAAGTTCCCGGCAATCTTGCNNGAATTCCGCGATGAGACCGGCAAGTCAGTTCAACTCGCCGACTACTTTGGCCACGGGCGTCCCGTCATTCTGAACCTCGGCTACTACACCTGCCCGATGCTGTGCAGTGAACTGCTGCAAGGCTTGGTCGGTTCGATGAAGGCGCTGACTTTTAATCTCGGGCAGGATTTTGACGTAGTGACAGTAAGCTTCGACCCGCGCGAGACTGCGGAGATGGCCGCCGCCAAAAAGCGCGACATCATGAAGCGCTATGGCCGTCCAAACTCCGATCAGGGGTGGCACTTCCTGACCGGCAACGCCGACCAGATCAATGCGCTGACGAAGATCGTTGGCTACGAATATCAGTTCGATCCGAAGACCGAGCAGTACGCTCATGCCGCCGCCATTGTAATGCTCACGCCCGACCGGCATATTTCCGGCTATTTCTACGGCGTCGAGTTTGCTCCGAAAGATTTGCGCCTGGGATTAGTGCAAGCATCGCAGAATCACATCGGCAACATCGGCGATCAGGTGCTGTTGTACTGCTATCACTATGATCCGCGCACGGGAAAATATGGCGTCGTCATCAGCAACATCCTGAAGCTGGGTGGCCTGGCAACGATGCTGATTCTGGGAACATTCATGTTTGTGATGTTTCGCGTTGACCATCGCGGAGGTCAACTGACCAGCTGCCAACATGAGCACCACGATTTGAGAAGAGTACCGTAACTATGTCGAAATATTTACCATTGTGGCCCGATCAGGCCTCGACCATGGCAGGGCAGGTGGATGCGCTCTTCATCTATGTGCTATTGGTCTCAGGCATCATGACGGCCCTGATTTTCATAGCCGTCACGGTGCTGGCGATTAAGTATCGGCGCGTCCCCGGCCGCAAAGCGCAACAGATCGAAGGCTCGACATTCCTTGAAATCGGCTGGTCGGTTCTTCCCTTCTTTGTCATGATCACTTTTTTTATCTGGGGAGCAATTATTTATTTTCAGGAGCGCACTCCACCAGCCGACGCTACCGAAGTCTACGTTGTCGCTAAACAATGGATGTGGAAGATTGAGCACATGGAAGGCCAGCGCGAGATCAACGAACTTCACGTGCCGACCGGACAGAACGTCAAGCTCATCATGACCTCGCAGGATGTGATTCACAGCTTCTTCATTCCTGCATTTCGCATCAAGCAGGACGTGCTGCCCGGCCGTTACACCACGCTCTGGTTCAAGGCGACCGTTCCCGGGCGCTATCATTTGTTCTGCGCCGAATACTGCGGGACGATGCATTCCGGCATGGGCGGCGATATCGTTGTGATGGAGCCGCAGGATTACGCAAAATGGATGGCGGGCGGCCCGTTTGCTCCACTGCAGGACACCGGAAAAGAATTGTTTGCGAGCTTAGGATGCGCAACTTGTCATCGCTCAGATATTCAGGGACGCGGGCCTAATCTGCAAGGCATCTACAACAAGCCGGTGCTGCTCGAGGACGGTCGCACCGTAGTGGCCGACGAGAATTACGTGCGCGAGTCGATCTTGAATCCGACCGCAAAAATCGTAAGCGGGTACAAGCCGGTGATGCCGACCTTCCAGGGCATCGTGAGCGACGAGCAATTGAACGCGCTGGTGGCATACGTTAAATCATTAAGCCAGCCGCCCGTGGGAACCGCCGGACTGCAAGGCCAGCCCGCTGCTTCCGCGGCACAACCACAGAATACGCAGGTGCAATAGTCATGGCGACCAAAGCAGCGAGCCCAGTAATCCCGGTGAATCAGACTCCGAAGTTGAATTATTTGAATAACGGGCACGGCCTCAAGTCGTGGCTGCTGACCACCGATCACAAGCGGATCGCGCTGCTCTATCTCGTCTCGGTGAGTATCTTCTTTTTCATCGGCGGCATCTTTGCCATGCTCATCCGGCTGGAGTTGCTCACGCCCGAAGGCGACCTGCTCTCAGCCGATAACTACAACAAGGCTTTCACGCAACATGGCATGATCATGGTGTTTTTCTTCTTGATCCCGGTCGTGCCCGCTGTACTCGGCAACTTCCTCGTGCCTCTGATGATCGGCGCTAAGGATCTCGCTTTCCCGCGCATCAACTTGCTGAGCTGGTATCTCTACATCACTGCCGGAATACTCTTTCTGCACTGCATGTTGAATGGCGGCGTCGATACCGGCTGGACTTTCTATAGCCCCTTCAGCACCGAGTACACAAACACAAATATTGTCGAGGCGGGGATTGCGGTTTTCATCGCGGGCTTCTCGTCAATTTTCACGGGACTTAATTTCATCGTCACGGTCCACCGCATGCGCGCTCCCGGCATGACGTGGGATCGCCTGCCGCTCTTCATCTGGGCGAACTACGCTACCAGCCTCATCATGATTCTAGGCACGCCCGTGATCGCGATCACCATTGTGCTGGTCGCGGTCGAGCGCCTCTTTCACCTCGGCATCTTCGACCCGCGGCTCGGTGGAGACCCGCTGCTCTTTCAACATTTGTTCTGGTTCTATTCGCATCCAGCGGTCTACATCATGATCCTGCCGTCGATGGGCGTGATCAGCGAACTCATAGCCTGCTTCGCGCGCAAGCGAATTTTCGGCTACAAGTTCGTCGCTATATCGAGCATGGCCATCGCCGTCTTTGGCTTCCTGGTGTGGGCGCATCATATGTTCGTCGCCGGCATCTCGCTTTACGCGGCCATGATTTTTTCCTTCCTCAGTTTTTCGGTGGGCGTGCCGTCCGCCGTAAAAGTCTTTAACTGGACGGCCACGCTTTACAAAGCGTCGATCACTTACGCCACTCCGATGCTGTATGCCTTCGGCTTCATCGGCCTTTTCACCATCGGCGGACTCACCGGCCTCATGCTGGCAACGATCGGCATCGATGTTCACGTCACCGACACTTACTTCGTCGTTGCCCACTTCCACTATGTCATGGTCGGCGGCGTGCTCATGGGTTATCTCGGAGGCTTGCATTTCTGGTGGCCTAAAATTACCGGCCGCATGTATCCGGAAGGATGGGCGAAGCTGTCGGCCTTGTTCGTGTTCGTCGGTTTCAATCTGACATTCTTCCCGCAATTTATTCTTGGATATCTCGGCATGCCGCGCCGCTACTGGCAATACCCGCCGGAGTTCCAGGTGCTCAACGTTCTTTCAACCGCGGGAGCAAGCATCCTAGCCGTCGGTTATCTGCTGCCGATGATCTACCTGCTTTGGTCTTTGCGCTACGGTCCAATCGCCGACGCGAATCCGTGGAACGCCGCTGGCCTGGAATGGAAGACTTCGTCGCCGCCGCCGACATTTAACTTTGACGAAACGCCCGTAGTTACCTGGGAAGCCTATAACTACGACGAGATTCCAGAAAAGGAACTGGAGGCTCCCGTTGCACGATAGCCGCGCAATTCCCGGCCCAGCCTCAACGACGACGACGCAGGTCGCGACTGCTGACCACGAAGTGCATAACCCGGCGCTGCTCCACCACTTCGCCGACGCGCAGCAGCAGAAAAACGCCGCCTCGCTCGGCATGTGGCTCTTTCTGGTCACGGAAATCATGTTCTTCGGCGGCATGTTTTGCGCCTACCTGATTTATCGCCTCGCCCATTTCAATGCCTTCGCCGCCGGAAGCCAGCAGCTCGACATCAAGATGGGCGCCATCAACACCGCCGTCTTGATCGTCAGCTCGGTTACCGTCGTATTGGCGGTGAAAGCGGCGGAAGTCGGCAAGCGCAAGCTGCTGACTGGCTACCTTGTCGTCACCGTTCTGCTCGGCATGACGTTTCTTGTTGTAAAGGGCTTTGAGTATAAAGAGAAGTTTGAGAAGCATCACGTCCCGGGACCCTCATTTAATTTCACCGACAAGTTCGACGACAATGGCAAGCAGATTCCAGTCAACTCGAAAGAGGCTGAATTATTTTTCTCTCTCTATTTTGCGATGACCGGAATGCACGCCCTGCACATGATCATCGGCTGCGGATTGTTTGGCACCCTGGCCGTCCTCGCATGGAAGGGGCATTACGCCCCCAGCTATTTCACTCCCATCGAGAACGCCGGACTGTACTGGCATTTGGTCGATATCATTTGGATTTATTTGTTTCCGTTGCTGTATTTGATTAGCCGCCATTCGTGACGCGAGCAGGAATTTTCGGACGGTACAGCATTGGCATATACATTTAATTTGTCATCCTGAGCGAAGCGAAGGATCTCTACATTGCTCCACACTGGACTTCATAGGTCCTTCGCTTCGCTCAGGATGACAAGCGTTCTTGAGGAAAGTTCTATGGCCGAACACGAAGATACAACTCACGTCGAACACGAGCACACAACTCATTCGCAAATATTTTATATCGCGATCGGCGTAGCCCTTCTCATTCTCACCGCGACCACGGCCGCCGTGGCATTCGTGAACCTCGGTCCGCTCAATCCAGTCGTTGCCCTCTTGATCGCTACCATTAAAGCCGCGCTGGTAGTAATTTTCTTCATGCACGTCAAAGGCGCGAGCGAAAAGTTGACCAGCGCTGTAGTGGTTTCCGGATTTTTCTTTCTTGCAATTTTGCTGACCCTTTCTCTAGCCGATTATCTGACGCGATCCTGGCGATAATTGGGCGGGGGCAGGATTTCCCCTGTGACCTCCGTGAAACCTCCGTGCCCTTCGTGGTAAAGATTTTTCTCCGCCGCAGCAAACAGTAGCAATCCTCTTGCGCCAAGCGCCCGCATCCTCGAAGATGTTCAATACCTTATGCTGCAACAAATCGCCACTTCGACCTCTCGATCTGCCGCAGTTGATGCTTCAGCGTTGGAAGCCGCTCTACGCCGACATCTGCGTGGAGAAATTCGCTTCGACTCCGGCAGTCGCGCCGTTTACGCGACCGACGGCTCCAACTACCGTCAGGTTCCAATCGGTGTCGTAGTCCCTCGAGACAAAGAAGACGTGCTCGCCGCCGTCGGGATCTGCCGCGAATTTGGCGCTCCGCTGCTGGCGCGGGGTGGAGGCACATCACTTGCCGGACAATGCTGCAACGCCGCCATCGTCCTCGACTTTTCGAAATACATGTCGAGCATTCTCGAAATTGATCCCACGCGCCGCATCGCCCGCGTGCAGCCCGGAGTCGTACTCGACCGCCTGCGTGCCGAGGCCGAGAAGCATCACCTGACCTTTGCGCCCGATCCAGCGACTCACAGCCACTGCACCCTCGGAGGCATGATTGGCAACAACTCCTGCGGCGTGCACTCGATCATGGCGGGCAAGACGGACGACAACATCGAGGCGCTTGAAATCCTCACCTATCGCGGAGAGCGCATGCAGGTTGGTGCCACCAGCTCCGAAGATTTTGCGAGCGTCATTCGAGAAGGCGGTCGACGCGCTGAAATTTATACCGGATTGAAATCTCTGGCCGACAAATACGGCGAGCAGGTGCGGAGACAGTTCCCGAATATCCCGCGCCGCGTCTCCGGATACAACCTCAACCACCTGCTCCCCGAAAGCGGCTTTCATGTAGCGCGCTCTCTCGCCGGCTCCGAAGGCACGTGCATCACGATTCTCGAAGCCACTTGCCGGCTAGTCGAAAGTCCGCCAGCGCGAGTGCTAGTCGTCATCGGATGGCCCGATATTTACATCTGCGCCGACCACATTCCGCAGATCATGGAGCATCGTCCCATCGGCCTCGAAGGTTTTGACGACATCATGGTTAACGCCAGCCGCCGCAAGGGCGTGAATCTCGACGGTCTCGCGATGCTGCCGGAAGGCGCTGGCTGGCTGGTGGTCGAATTCGGCGCCCCGACTCTAGAAGAGGCGGAGGTACAGGCACGGCGGCTGATGCAAGCGCTCGATCACGCTGCAATTTCGCCCAACATGCGCCTGTTCGCCGACCCAAAGCTTGCGCAACGGATCTGGGATGTTCGCGAGTCGAGTCTCGGTGTAACTTCGCACGTTCCCGGAGAACCGCTGCGTTGGGAAGGATTTGAAGATTCTGCGGTAGCGCCGGAAAAACTGGGCGGCTACCTTCGCGATCTCCGCCGGTTGATGCAGTCGTTTCATTACGACGGTTCGTTTTACGGGCACTTCGGCCATGCCTGCATCCACACGCGCATGGATTACGATTTGCAAACGACCGAAGGCGTGCGTAAGTTTCGACAATTCATGGAAGAGGCCGCCGATCTTGTCATCCGCTATGGCGGCTCGCTCTCCGGCGAACATGGAGACGGGCAGGCGCGCGGCGAACTTCTGCCGAAAATGTTTGGTCCGGAACTCATGCAGGCCTTCCGTGAATTCAAATCGCTTTGGGATCCCGATTGGAAAATGAACCCGGGAAAGTTGATCGAGCCTTACAAACTTGACGAAAACCTTCGCCTCGGCCCTGGCTACGATCCATGGCAGCCAGAGACGCATTTCAAATTTCCTCAAGATGAGGGCAGTCTCGCGGCTGCCAGCCTGCGCTGCGTGGGAGTCGGCAAGTGCCG
>PLBX01000131.1:0-1199 GCA_003135495.1 Acidobacteriaceae bacterium
CCCATTACAAGTTCGGTAGCAAGGCCGTGATCACGAGTTTCAAGTCTTGCGAAGGCGTCGGAGTGAAGAAGGTCGGCCGCGTAAGAGCCTTCACGCTCAACGCGAAGAAGGATTTCGAAACCTGCGGCGCGTGCGGGAGAGACGGGCATGGCAGGCTAATGTCCCAGCCGGTCGCCGGATTTGGGCCGGTAGCCGTTAATAAATTCTTGTGCCGTCATGGGACGTTTGCCTTCGACTTGAACTTGCGAGAGTTCAAGAGCGTTGCCGGCATCCGTGGATTTGGAGCATCCAACGAATACACGAGATCCTTCAACCGCAATTTCTCCAGGCGTCAACGAGACGGGTATGAGCGCTGGCTGTGAGCGCAGCACTCGGAGAGTTTTACCTCTGAAGGTTGTGAAAGCTCCTGGCCAAGGTTGAAAGCCGCGCAAGCGATTGAAAAGTTCTTGCGCTGTGCGAGCGAAGTCCATGCGGCCATCTTCTTTTTTTAAAATCGGCGCGAGCGTGGCTTGGGAGTTATCTTGCGGGATCGAATGAATGGTTCCGCTATTGAGGCCGCGAAGAGTCCCGAGCATGAGCTCGGCGCCAATCGATGCCAGCTTTGGACCTAATGTTTCGGACGTGTCTTCAATAGCGATCGGGATTTCGCTTTGCAATAAAATGTCGCCCGTGTCGAGGCCCGAGTCGATTCGCATTGTGGTGACGCCAGTGGTCAACTCACCATTCGCAATCGCCCACTGGATGGGCGCGGCGCCACGATACTTTGGCAGCAGGGAGGCATGGAGGTTTAGATTTCCGAGGCGGGGTAGATCGATCATCCACTGCGGAATGATGCGGCCGTAGCCGACGACAATAATTGCATCGGGAGCGATGGCCTCGAGACGATTGCGGAATTCCGTATTGCTTTTGATGGTGGCTGGTTGAGCTACTTCTATGCCGAGCCGCGTCGCTGCCTCTTTCACGGGGGAAAAAGCGACTTTCATTCCCCGGCCTTGGGCACGATCGGGCTGGGTTACCACTAGCTGCAACGAATGACCGGCTTGGACCAACTTCTCCAAGGTGGGGACAGCGAAGCGGGGCGTGCCGCAAAAAACGAGATTAAGAGGGGTTGGCATGCACTTTTGTCATTCTGAGCGAAGCGAAGGACTTATGCATTCCAGCGCCGCGAGCAAAATACATAGGTCCTTCCCCTTCGACAA
>PLBX01000131.1:1241-6633 GCA_003135495.1 Acidobacteriaceae bacterium
TTCAGATGGTCGGTTTCGTGCAGGAAGGCACGCGCCAGAAGGTCTTCACCCGTGTGCTCAAAAAATTTGCCGGTCAAATCCTGGGCGCGAACGGTCACGGTTTTGGCTCGTGTCACGTCCTCGCGAAATTCGGGAATGCTCAGGCAGCCTTCGCTGCTGCGCTGTCGTCCTTCTTTCGAAACAATCACCGGATTGATGAGGACGAGCTTGGCTTCGGAGTCTTCCTTGAAAGTCACGTCTACCACGGCAATACGCTTGGAGATGCCGATCTGCGGGGCCGCAAGGCCCACGCCGCGAGCGGCATACATCGACTCGAACATATCTTCAATCAACTTTTTCAGTTCGCTGTCGAAGACTTTTACCTCAGCTGCGGGAGTTTCGAGAACGGGATCGCCGAATTTAACAATGGGATAAATCATTTTGGGTCAGTAGTTTTTTAATTGTTCGAGATAGCCTTCGAAATTCCGTTTCAGTTCCCTCATCGAGTCGCCACCAAATTTCTCAAGCGCGCAACGCGCCAGGGTGAGGGCGACCATGGCCTCGGCAGCGACTCCGGCGGCAGGGACGACGCAGACATCGGAGCGCTCGTAAGCCGCCTTTACCGGTTCGCGGCTGGCGAAATCCACCGACTGTAAAGGACGCCGCAGCGTGGAGATTGGTTTGAGATAACCGCGCACCCTGATTTCCTGCCCGTTAGAAACGCCACCTTCGAGACCTCCAGCGTTGTTTCTGGTGCGCGTGAAGCCGGAAAATCCAGAGTCCTGTTGGTATCCGATTTCGTCATGGACCGCGGAGCCGGGAGAATGAGCTGCCTGAATACCGCTACCAATCTCGACCGCCTTTACCGCTTGCAATGACATCACCGCCGCGGCAAGCATCGCATCCAGTCGCTCATCCCACTGCACGTAACTGCCAAGGCCGGGTGGAACATTATGGGCGACAACCTCGAAAACTCCGCCAACCGAATCGCCGGTCCGCAGTACTTTGTCGACTTCCTGTTTCATGCGCTGCTCGGCTTCGGGATCGGCACAGGAAAGCAGCACCTCGTTCTGGTGCGCGAGGGGTTCGATTTGTTCCCACGCAATTTCGCGGTCTGCGATCGAGGTAGCACCCACCGCGATCACGTGACTCAAAACTTCCATGCCCAACTCGCGCAGCAGCAACTTGGCGAGGGCTCCAATCGCGACCCGCGCTGCGGATTCGCGGGCTGACGCGCGTTCTAACACGTAGCGCGCTTCGGTGAAATCATATTTCAATGCGCCCGCAAGATCGGCGTGACCTGGACGAGGCGAGGCTACTCGTTTATGCTTCCCCGGGTCGCCCGTTTCAACAGGTAGAGATTCTTTCCAATTTTGCCAATCCTTATTCGCGAGGATCACTGCGATGGGAGATCCGATGGTTTTGCCATGATGAACACCAGACAAAAAGTGGGCGCGATCGGTCTCGATCTTCATGCGGCCGCCGCGTCCAAAGCCTTGCTGGCGGCGCCAGAGTTCGCGATCTACAAATGCCTGGTCTATCGTGAGCCCGGCAGGCAGGCCGGATAGAAAGGCAACCAGAGCCTCGCCATGAGACTCTCCGGAGGTGAAGTAGCGCAGCATGTGAAAGGGCATTGTAAATGAAGCGGAAAACTTCGGCTGTTTTCCGAGTTCGTCCGGCGGCTTGTTTCGAGGCGCTAACCGGACGGCTGTCTCATTCTTACAATGCAAACATCAGGCGCATACAATTGATGGAGACTTTACTGCCCATTAAAATCGTCGCAATGGGATGACGCTCGCGTGATCGGAGCTCGTAAGGCTTGCAAATGCTAGAAGCACAAAAACGAACGATACAAGTGTCAATGAGCAGAGGTTCGCTGACGCCGCGGGAACGCGAAGTTATGAAGCTGCTTGCGGACGGCAAGACGGTAAAGGAAAGCGCGGCTCTTCTCGGCCTCAGCGTTAAGACGGTGGAAGCTCATAAATCTAACTTGATGCGCAAACTCGAAGTCCACAACAAAGCGCAGCTCATAACCGTCGCTATCCAGAAGAGGATTATTCCGCTGCCGCCGTCGTTGTAATCCAAGGGGCAAATTGAAACCTAGCTCGCGCCGTCGCCAGTCCCAGGTCGCGATAGTTTTGCGACGAGGCTGGCCAGAGTTGGAACTTCGAGATCCGGCTGCTTCTGTGCGAGCGATGCTGTAGAGTTGAGAACCGCGCCGATACCGGGCCGGGCGGACTTGCGGTTGACCCACACTGTGGCGATTCCCAGAGACCTGGCCGGCACGACATCATGATAGATACTCTGCGCGGCATGTAACAGATCTTTCGAAGAGATCGCCAGTCTGTGCAGCGCAATCTCAAAATTGTTGGTGGACGGTTTGTAACTTCCTGCCTGTTGGGCGGTGACGACTTCATGGAAATCGATGCCCAGAAGCTTTTGCGTCTCCGCAAATAGATTGTCGTCGATGTTGGAGATCACGGCGAGTTTGTAATCTTTTTGAAGCTGGAGCAAGGCCGGCATAGTATCCGGAAACGGAAGCCATCCAGGGACTGATTCATGAAGCGAATGGATCTCGGATGAAGTAGCTTGAAACTTGAAATGGTTCGCAAAGCCTCGGACCACGGATTGCAGGACTTCACGGTAAGGTCTGTAAGGCGCAGTTTCCGCCCGAGCTTCGAACTCCGAATACAGCTGCAAGATCACGGCATCGGGCTGACTGAGACCGTGATTGCCGAGCAGGGTGCGCAATACCGGTAGTATGCCCGCCTCCCAATCGATAAGAGTGCCGTAACAATCAAAGCTGATTGTCGCGAAACGCGAGAAGTCCATAAGAATTTTGAGGGGCCGGAGGCGTGACGAAGTTTTAAAACACGAAATTATTGAATACGATGGTATTGAAAATTGGAAAGACGCAGCCGCGCTGGGCTGCGTCTTCCTGAAGTTGGGTAGGGTTACTGCCCCGGATTCACCTGAATTGGCGATCTGAGCCTGAAGCTAAGCGCCGACTCAGCGGGGAAGACAATTTCCTTATTCCCGGTAAATGCGGCTCCTCCCACGCCTGCGCCTGCGCCAGCAGCGGCGCCAATCGCGGCGCCTTTACCCCCGCCGGCTATGCCGCCGACGATGGCGCCTAGGGCGCCACCGCCACCGGTCATTACGGCGGTGCGCTTGCCTTTGCCCTTCTCCTCGGTTGTCAGAGCGGAAGTTTCGATCCGCTGCTCGGTCCCGTTCACAGTAATTGACGTCAGCCGGAGCTCTAAAACCGCCCCTCCTTTAAACCTGCCCAAAGGCTTGGCATCGACCACGGTGCCGCGAGCCGGTGCGCCACGTGCGATCACTGGATTGCCATCCACCGTCACGTCATGGGCCAGGGTCGCTCTAAAAGACTGGCCTGGAGAACTGATCTTCGACCCGACCGCTTCTTCGAGGCGCACTGTAAGGGTGGTTCCCGCGGGAACGACAATTGGTTGCGACGGAGCGGGAGCGGGAGCCGGGGCAGTGCCACCAGCCGTGTTAGAGCCAGTAGTATTCGACCCGCCTTGATTCATCTGATTTTGATTGGCGGAGTTCGATGCCGAATCGTCCGTCTTCTTGGCGCAGCCTGCAAGGCCGAGTAGCAGCAGAATTGAGAGTACGTAGACCGCACGAGAATGCATGATCCCCTCCGAAAAAGTTAGCGGCTCGAAAACCAGAAGCAATTTAAGCGGACGCGTTCGCGAAATGCAATCAGCATTTACGGGTAGAAGGTCGGCTTTCTCTTATGCTTTTTGTTCGCTGAACAAATCGGCCGCAGGGCCGGGAGATGCTGGTTGTTCGGGAGTTGAGGGATCGGCGGGGGACGGCGCGGCATCCTCTGCGGTGGCTTTTGATGCAGGCGACTTCTGCCCTTGAATAAATTTTCTGGAATCAAGCAATGGACGTCCGAGTGAGGCGTTATAACTCGTCCATGGCCCCTCGAGATCGGCTTCGCGCTCGAAATGGGCGCGCATGGCCTCCATCTTGGAATCGAGATCGTCGAGGTAGTGAAGCAGCAGCGCCTCGGGGAACATGGGCAGTTTCGGAGATCCGAATTCGTACTGGCCATGATGGCTGATGATCAGATGCTCGAGCAGGGTTTTTAATTCCGCCGGGAACCCTGGTAGTTGATCCAGTTTCGCCTGCAGCATTTCGAGTTCGATGATCATGTGGCCGAGTAGTTGGCCGCGCGTGGTGTAGGTGAACGCCCGGTTATAGCTGAGTTCCTGAATCTTTCCGATGTCATGCAGGAAGGCGCCGGTCAGCAGCAGATCGCGGTTCACCTGCGGATAGTTCTGGCACATCAGATCGCAGGAACGGAAAAGGGATACGACGTGATCGAGCAATCCGCCGATGTAGGCGTGATGCAGCGTTTTGGCAGCGGGTGCGTTGCGGTAGCGCTCGGCAATTTCCGCGTCGGCCATGAACAACTCCACCAGCGACTTCAGGTGTGGATTCTGAAAGGTGGCAACGAATTCGGTCAGAGTTCGCCAGAGTTCGCCGATGTCTTTGGTGGTCTTAGGAAGNNAGGCCCTTGATTTTGAGGAAGTCATCCTGCTCGAAGCCGAGGATGAACTCATCCACGTTGTCCCACATCTTGGCTTCGATTTGGCCGGAGCGGTCGGCCAGGATTAATGCGAGGTAAGGCTCGCCATTTTTCTTCGCTTTTACCTGCTTGGAGGCCACCACGAAACTCGAAGTGATGACTTTATTCTCCTGCTGACAACACTCGGAGATGAAGAACTCTTTCATGGGGCTCCGTGAAGTTCGGTTTACGCAGCGCCTAAAGGCGCGTAATTGTTTTGCACTTGCGGCATGCCTGAAGGCATGCCCTGATACGAATCTCTCGTGCCGGCGCCTAAGGTGCATCTTATGGCTGGATCTGAAACAAACGCACCCGCTAAATACAGCTGGCTAGATTAGCTTAAAAAACGCCGAGCTTCTTCTTTTTCTTCAGGTTCTTCGCATTGGATTCTTTAGCCGTCGTCTCGACCGGTTTCGTTTGTTTACTACTGGCGCCGGAATCAACGTAGCCATTTTTGATGTCAATATATGCTTGCTCGCGGAGCGTGCTCAAGTAAGTACGCAGAGCGGGCTGCAATTTTTGCATGTACAACGCGTCCTGAATGCGGGGTTCGACTTCCTTAAAGGGTGGGATACCGGCGGTTTGATGTTCGGCTACTTCGAGGATGACGAAACCTTGCTTGGTGCGAATTACGTCCGTTTCTTCTCCAGCTTTTAGCGCAAAGACTTTATCTTCTAATTCTTTTGCCAGGGTGCCGCGCTTGAAATAGCTCAGATCTCCGCCTTCTTTTGCTGATGGTCCGTCGGAATACTTTTTGGCGAGGTCGGCAAATTTTGCGCCTTTGTGAATCTGGTCGAGCAGATCCTGAGC
>PLBX01000537.1:0-653 GCA_003135495.1 Acidobacteriaceae bacterium
GTCTAAGATCAATCCGAAAATGATGGCCGCTCCAAACTCACACGCCAGAACGGGAGCGGGCAATGGTGCCATCGCAATTCCGCGAATAGCTAAGGTCGAAATAATGAGAATGTCGGCAACAGAAGACGCCAGGAGCCATACCGTGGGGCGCAGTCCCCAGAGGTGGCGACGCCCGCGCAGAGCATAGATGGTGGCTTGGCTGCCGTATACGATGGCAACGACAGAAAGCGTTCTCAGCGCTTCGATTCCGACTCGCATCTCGAACTTGCCGACCGCCAGGACAGCTATACAAAACGTTAGAAAGCAGGCTCCCAGAAGGGCTCCTGCGGTTGTAATCCTGCCCACTTGCCAGGAATTCGGCATCGGCGATGGCCGCACTCTGTCCGTNNAATGACCATCAGCATGGGCGTCAATACCGCGTGTCCGGTTATGACGAGGCCAATTGCCAGCAAAAGCACCTGCACGATCTTCTTGAGGACGGAGTTCAGCGTGTAGGTAAGAATGCGCTGAAAGGTGATCCTACCCTCTTTTACCGCGGCGACGATCCCGCCAAGCCCAGCCTCCGTCAGTACAATGCCAGCCGCGGATTTAGCGACATCGGTTGCAGTCGATACGGCGATCCCCATCTGTGCCTGACGGAGCGCCGGTGCATC
>PLBX01000537.1:701-3259 GCA_003135495.1 Acidobacteriaceae bacterium
CAAACAGCCCCATCCAATCCCACCGCGTGGGCAACGATTTTCGCCGTAGCTGGAGCGTCACCCGTCACCATGACCGTGCGCACGCCCAGGGTCTTGAGCTCCGAGATCAGAGAGATCGAGTCCTTACGGGGCGGGTCGCTGAGTGCAATAAGGCCCATAAGCTTCAGAGATTCTGCGGGGCCGGCAGCTACTGCCAAAACTCTGAAGCCTTGCTCTTCAAGTTCGTTTGCGAAGCCGGCGGCAGTGGGTGATGGGGCGGTTAGGCTCGCGACTACCGTGAAGGCTCCCTTAACGATGCGCTCCACGCCGCCCTTTGCGTCGGTCGCTGTTGCCTCTGAAGTTTTCTTGGCCGGGTCGAATGGCACGAACGTGATTAGCTTTGGCAGGTCCGCTGCTGGCTTGTGTGTAGAGGCAGAGCGAATCGCTGCATCAACAGCGTCATCGCCACCCTCAGAACTGGCGAGGGCTGCCATGCCGAGAATGTGGGCTTCGTCAAACCCAGGCATCGGTTTAACGCTGGTTACGGAAAGTTCATTGCGGGTTAGCGTTCCGGTTTTGTCCGAGCACAAGACATCGATCGTGGCAGCTTCATCTACCGCAGATAGTCGCGTTGGAAGAACACCCAGTTTCGCCAGAGATCGCGCTCCGAGCGCTGCCGCAAGGGTGAATGTTGCCGGCAATGCCACGGGTATGGCAGCAAGAACCGACGTGAGCAGCAAAGGGATAATCTCACTCCACGGCATCGCATGAAAATAGGCATACACCCCTATAATAAGGATGACAACGCCGTTGAAAATAGCCAGATTACGCACGATGCGGAGAACAGCTTTCTGCTGCGAACTTACAACGTGTGCCGTACGCACGAGTTCTGCCGTACGGCCAAACTTGGTATGAATGCCAGTGGCTGTCACTAGTGCCGTTGCTTCACCGCGCCGTACCAGTGCTCCCGCATATGTGTCAACGCCTGGACCAGCTTCAATAGGCAGAGATTCGCCGGTAAGCATGGATTGNNTCCGCCGCAACCACGCCGCCGAGTGACAGCTTCACGAGATCGCCACGCACCAACTGCGCAGCCGGTACCGTCTTCCATACCCCATCATGCTCGACGGAGGCATTCAAAGCGAGACGCGAGTTCAAGGCTTTTAGGGTGGCCTGGGCGCGACCTTCCTGAAAATAGGCTAGCGCTGCGTTGAAGATCAGCAGGCCCGCAATAATCGAGGCCTCGAAGTATTTGTGCAGCACAAACTCAAGCACAATCGACGCTTCGAGCAACCATGGGACGGGTGCCCAGAACTTGGCCAATGCATTTCGAAGTGGATGAGCGGACACATCGGGCATTGCATTGGGCCCGTCTTTTTGAAGACGACTATGTGCTTCAGCGCTGGTGAGTCCGGATGAGGCTCTGTCCTGGACCGGCGTTGCGGGTGGTTGTGATGGTGCGGCTTCGACCTGTGCAGCCATAATTCGCTATGTGGAACTATCTGTTACTACGATTCTTCAAGATTGCGGAGTAGAGGCTGCGCAATTCGGAGCCAGTTCGACGGACCGAAGTAGCAACAACGGGCATTGCACCTGTTTAACGACCTTCTCCGCGATTGAACCGAAGACCAGCGGACGCCAGCCAGAGATACCATGCGTCGAAATCACAATCATGTCGATATGCTCACGTTCGATCACCACCATGATGTTTCCAACCACGTCATTGCCGATTTCGATACTGGAACTGGACTTGATCCCTTTGGAAACAAGAGCGCTCGCACGTGGCCAACTGTCGCTCCGCATTACCCTCAGCCTTGTGGAGGTACTCCGTTTCAGGAAAGGAGACGGTTTTTGTACCCATCGGAAGCATGGGAATAACGTTCAGNNAGGTCGGATGCGGTCTCCAGCGCAGCATCGGATGATGAGCTGAAATCAACGGGCACCAGGATCTTAGTGGGAATGAAATGCGCAGAAGTCCCTTGTGGCACCATGTCACCTCTCCCAACCTCGTAATTGCCCCATTTTCGTCCATCAGGGGCTGGAAGACTGTGCTGTTTTGGACATGTTGGTGGCTCTGGAATTTATCTTCATTCCGACCCCCACGCGGCCGTGACGCGACCCGGAAGTAGGCTACCTGTAGTTCTTTGCACCACCTCCAGATACACGGCCGCGACTTCGAGTTGCCGGTCCGCATCTCCTGCGGTCGTCAAGAAGAAGGTACATCCGCAACCGCGCTATCCTCTCAAATAGTGGTCTTCAGTTCTTCGGCTTGACCAACTATCAAGTTTTCCATTCCTGGGTCGTTTCTTTCCTTTTTAGTAAGGCCGAGAACTTGGCAAACGGTCTGGGCTATCATTTGCTCTTCGTTTGTTCGAATGACGCGGACCTCAACTCGGCTGGACGCCGCGGAAATCACGCCCCGTTCGCTGTATTGTGCTTATCTTCGAGTTCGATTCCCAGGAATCCTAACCCACCGCAAATCCGAGCGCGGACTGCGGGTGCATTCCTCCAGCGAACACCAGTGTCTCGACTCCGCCCAACGCCGCCGCGAATGAACCAATCCACTTCTTGACCTGGTA
>PLBX01000278.1 GCA_003135495.1 Acidobacteriaceae bacterium
GAAATCGCCTGTGGCTGTTGAAAAAGTCCATTTTTCTCAAAACAGCCAAAATTTGGGGGATAGAAAATGTCTACCCGACCCGAGAAAATCGCTTGTAGGGCTTCCTAATGCAAAGTTTTTTCGGCCATTTTCTGGTGATTGAGTTTTTCAACAGCCACGCCTGGTTTCGTCAATTATCCCGATCTTCGTCTGTCAACCGAACAGCATTTTGATGGCTAGGCCGAAGACTGCCGTGAGCGCGAATGAGGAGGAGAAGTATAATGCGGTTAATTGCAAGGGTGGTAATGCATGAAGTTAGGCAAGAATGAATATGCGTGCGTATTTCTTCAACCCGGATATTGGGAGACGGGTGTACTGAGAAAGTTTTTCCAGGCAGGAGCGTCCGATGATCCCAAACTGCCTGCATATTTTTGGACTGACAACTGCGACTTCGATTCCGATGCCAACTGTTATAAGTTCGTGCTGTCCCCATTGCACGACAACAAGATTGAAGAGACCGTCTATCTTCCACGGGAATATGTGCTTCTTGTAGTGGTCCAAAAAACCGCTCCCCCGCCAGGCGAGATCGGCAAGATGGGATTTAAATTACCGGAACGTTCGTCGAGATAGGAAAAGCCCGCCTTCCGCGGTCAGAATGAAAGCCCCAGTCGGCCAGTTCTCAATGAGCGCTATCGCCTGTTAACAGTTATCCTTCCAGTCTCCGGTCGACCGAATTGAAAGTTCTGTCTCCTCAAGCCCTTGGATCCAAATGCCCGAATGTTACCCCCGTCTTGTTATTGGTTACGTTTGTACTCTTCTTTGCGGATCGTCGGTACTCTTTTCGGCCCCTGCCAAACAATTAGATAATATAGCGCAAGGGGCCTCCGTTTGTAGTCCTCGAAACGTTTCTGACCAACGTTGAAAGTCCTTAGGACTGGATGAGAGATGTTCAAACGCCCAAAGAGAACGAGTCACACCCCCGGCTCGCTGCAGTCTACTAAGGTTCGGCGAAAACACATTGTGCGCGTTATCGCAGTCATGGTAGTCACCCTGGGGCTCCTCGGGTTGTCTAAGTATGTCTTCCAGGCTCATCTTCGGCCAGACGGCATTGTGCTGTTTGTGGCCATGGTATGGGCCTTGGCTTTCGTGCTTGGAATCAGGCTATGCTTGGGCGGTTGGACAAAGGAGTCTGCTTTATGACAACCACTACTCGCCGGGCGTATTGGGGTGTTCTCGTCATGGTTTTCGTCCTTGTTTTCAGCATAGGCTTGTTCGCACAATCAAGACCGGCCGCAGTCTCGACTTCACCCTCTCCAGTTGCACGCGACCTGAATACAACCTTGGCTGAGTTGATGCGCGCGTCCCCGGCAACAAGCCAGGACCTGACGAACCTACAGCAACAGGGCGGGAGACTCCACCGGGTCATATTCTGGCGGGGAGACAAAGCCCAGAAGGCCAAGATGACAGCAGCGTTGCGCCGCAATCTCCAATTTGCTGTGCCCGATTTGATTCACGATGCGCAAGCCTCTGGTGGAAGCATCTCCACGACCTTTAAGCTGTATAAAGACTTGACGGTGGTCTGCGAGTCTCTGGATTCGCTGCTCCCACCCGGTTCGCGCGAAGGTAAAACTGAGCTGACAGCTTTGAGCAACGACGTTTCCGACATGAATCGGCTCAGGGAAGAGTTGTCTTCCTATATTCAGCAGACCGCGGCTTCGATGGAGAGCAAAAATGCTCAGCTAGTGTCTTCGGCTGGCCGATCTCCGAAAAGAGTCATTGTTGACGACACCATCCCGGAGAAGCCCTCGCCCAGGAAACGCCGCCCGTCCAATCAATAAAGCAGTTCAGATTTTGCGAACGGGTTGACCGGAACACCTGAGCCTAGCTGGTGAAAAACCCCTACATCACTGGTTGACCCTGCTGTCGGGCGAACAAATAGCGCATAGTTGTGAAATCGCCTGATAACGGAAGTTACCGTGCAATCACTTCCGCGTGATGCAAAAGAGAAGCCGCCCAGACATCGGGCGGCTTTAGTTAATCGAACGCTATGTCATCTACATCACGTCTGTGCCGTTGACACAAATACCATCGTTCGCCACACAGTCCGGCCCCGATTATGCAAGTTGCCCAAGACCGCTAACAACAACCCGCATTCCTGCGGGGCCGGGTTTTGGCACCGTGCTGATCTTACTTGCCAGTGCCCGTTAGACTTGAGGTCTGCGGACTGTTGCTGGCACTATCGCTCACGCTCAGTTCCCCCGTCCTGGTCCCGGTCTCCGTCGGCGTGAACGTCACGCTGATCGTACATTTGCCCTTGGCCGCCAGGCTCGTCGTGCAGGTCGTCGCCGACACCGCAAAATCTCCGGTCGTCGAGATCCCGATGCTGGTCAGCGTTACGGTCTGGTCGTTGGTCAGGGTGAACGTCTTCGCTGCACTGGTCGTGCCGACCGCCTGCGTCGCGTAAGTAGCGTTGGCCGGGGTCAGCGTCGCAGGCAGAATGGCCATCCACACCGCGATATCGCTGACTGCAGTGTCCTCGATGCCAAAGAAACCGTGATCCGAAAGCGCATCGCAATTGCCAGTCAAGGCAGTGAGTTTGCCGGACGCAACTTGCTCGATTCCCTTTCTGGGCGACTGCGTCAACGCCTTGAGCACGGGCTTCTCACCCGCGGTGGATGCAATGCTACAGGTGCTGGCCGCGTCATTGATCAGCAGCGCAGGCACGGTGATGCCTGCCAGGTTCGCCATGAGCAGGGAATCGCGATCAGTCTTAGAGTTGAGAGATGCAGCGAAAACCAGGCCGTCCGGCCCACCTTGCGCCGGACTGTAGGAGCCCGCGACGAACGCTCCGCCGGTTCCGCGACTCGTACCCACTATCCAGACTGGCAGGCCAGGCATGGTGGAACGCGCCCACGCGATTACCGTCAAGATGTCGGAAACGTGGGCGGCGCTGCCTTCATAGCCGGCAAGACCTCCGAGCAGGTAAAAATCAGTCGCGGCATCGAGGGTAATGGTGTAAAGGTTGTGGCCCGCGAATAAGCAACGACTGCGCACCACGAAGTTATGGGAATTCACGTCCAGCGTGCCACCACCGGTACCGTTAGGAGCAAGTCCGACGAGTCCTGCACCGCCGGGAAGCAGGATCGCGATCGCCGTCGGGGCCGGGGGTGCTGTCACAATGAAGCTCTCACTCAAAACCGCGGGCGGCGGACTTGACACCGGAGCGCGCGACAGTAGAAGCGTCTGCACCACATCCACCTGGGCAAACGCCGGTCCCCCGGCCAGCAGGATGGTGGCTAGTAAGGCGACCGTAACCGGCCAGGTCCAACCCGGCTCTTTAGAGTTTGAAAATAGGTCAATCATGTCGAACCTCCGCAGGACGAATGGCTACGTCCCGATATTAGGGATTAGATTCAGTCGCCTCAAGGGGCTGTGTTCTCAACGGGCGGGAACTGCTCTTCGGAGAGGCGAAGAACGAAGAGCGCGGCGCAAGTCTACTCCTTCTGCTGATTTTTGCAGTGGCAGTCATCACCATTCGATGTGATGGCCGGGCGAAACTCGGCTCTGGTGGCCGGAGTTGCGAGCCTGTCCGTGACTGCGCGTGTGGGAACGCAACTCTGTCCCGGAATGGACCGGCCTAGGTCTGATCGGCCCCGGTATTTCTG
>PLBX01000136.1:0-144 GCA_003135495.1 Acidobacteriaceae bacterium
GTACTGCACCGGGATCCGGCGCTCGCTGCGTTCGACATAGACGATGAATGCCACGACTGCAATCATCAGCACCAGCAACATGATGATCGCCGGGGCCGTGAAAACTCCCCAAGCCGAGGTCTGCGCCTTCTGGTAAAGGTCGAT
>PLBX01000136.1:171-5524 GCA_003135495.1 Acidobacteriaceae bacterium
TGCTCGCCCAGCCACATGATGAAGGCGCTGCCCGTGGTCAGGGTCAGCATGGTCATCAGGATGAAGGCCGGCCCGGGAGTATTGACGAAATCGCCCGCTTTCTGCAGGCTGATGGCGATGCCAAAGGATTGAACCGCGCTCAAAATCACCGTGAGATAACGAGTCCACATGGTGATTTTCTTCCGGCCCATCTCGCCTTCTTTTTGCAGCTTGGCGAGCGGCTCGTAGACGACGGTGAGCAATTGCAGAATGATGGACGCCGTAATATACGGCATGATGCCCAGCGCAAAAATGGTGAGACGCCGCAGGTTACCGCCGCTGAACAGATCGACAAAGCCGAGAACGGAGCCGCGGTTCTGTTCGAAAAACTGCGCCAGCCGGTCGCCGTTAATCCCCGGCGTCGGAATATGGCCGCCGATGCGGTACACCGCCAACAAGCCGAGTGTGAACAAAACGCGCTTGCGAAGATCAGGGACGCGAAAAATGTTCGCCAGCTTATTGAAGATTGCTACTTCTGCCATTACTGTAAAACCTCAAACTTGCCGCCAGCTTTTGTAATTTTATCCTGCGCCGTCTTGGAAAATTTGTGCGCGTGCACGGTAATGGCCGTAGTTAGTTCGCCGGTACCGAGAATTTTGACCGGCTGTTTGCCATGCACCATTCCAGCCTTTTTCAAAACCTCCGGCGTAATCTCAGTCTCTCCGAGAGCGGCCAGCCGGTCGAGGTTCACAACGTCATATTCCTCGCGGAAAATATTCGTGAAGCCGCGCTTCGGAATGCGCCGGTGCAGCGGCATCTGGCCGCCTTCAAATCCACGAATCAAACGCGCACCCGACCGTGACCACTGCCCCTTATGTCCGCGCGTGGAAGTCTTGCCCATGCCGGACCCCATGCCGCGTCCGACTCGCTTCTTCTTTTCCGTCGACTTCTTGGGTGCCCGTATTGTCGATAAATTCATAAACTTTTCTCTAGGCTTTCAACAAAACTTTGTCATCATCCAAAAAACTTTGTCATCCTGAGCGAAGCGAAGGACCTGCTCCCTTCTCAGAAGCAGCCAGCCTCGCGATGCTCTTACGCTTCAACAATCTCCACCAGATGCGGAATCTTCTTCACCATACCGCGAATCGCCGCATTATCCGGCCGGGTAATAACCTGATTCAGCCGCGTAAAGCCAAGCCCCTTGACCACCAGCTTATGTTTCACCGGCGTGCAAATCGCAGACCGCACCCACTTGATCTGAATCTTCCCGCTCTCCGATTTCGATGTCTTAGTCGTCATTTCACTTCCCCGTCTGAAATTGGCAATTTGTAATTTGTAATTGAAGGCCCCAGTGGCCTTAAATCACCAAATTACAAATCACCAATCACAAATTGTCTTACAGCTCCTGCACCGCTTTGCCGCGCAATTCGGCCACATGCTCGCGGCTCTTCAGCCGCTTCAGGGCGTCAAACGTCGCCTTGATCACGTTGTGCGGATTCGTCGTGCCAATCGACTTCGTCAGCACATTCTGAATCCCCGCCGACGTCATCACCGCGCGCACCGCTCCACCCGCAATCACGCCCGTACCTTCCGGAGCCGGCTTCAACAGCACCTTCCCCGAACCAAATCGTCCGAGCACCGTGTGCGGCACCGTCGTCTGCGTCAGATTAATCCGCATCAAATTCTTTTTCGCCGCCTCAATACCTTTGCGGATGGCTTGTGGAACTTCCTTCGCCTTGCCGGACCCGTAGCCAACCACCGCCGCCGACGGATCACCCACTACCACCAGCGCCGCGAACGACATGTTCTTGCCGCCCTTAACCACTTTCGTCACCCGGTTAATCGAGACCACCTGGTCCTTTAACTGGAACGAACCCGCATCGAGTTTCTTAGTAACTCTTGGCATTCTGAAATCTCATTTCCATTTTCGTCGTCGGTCGTTAGTCGCCGGTCGTTCGGAACAAGTGCGCGAACGACAGATGACCATCGACCACCGACTAGAATTGCAGTCCCGCCTCGCGCGCCGCATCCGCCAGCGCCTTCACCCGGCCGTGATAAATGTAGCCGCCGCGATCGAACACGACCTTGGTCACGCCCTTTTCTTTGGCAAGCTCCGCGATCTTCTTCCCGACAACTTTCGCCGACGCCACGTTGCCGCCCGTCACGCGATCGCCCTTGCGATTGTCCGCAGTCGAGGCCGCAACCAGCGTCTCGCCCTTGAGGTCGTCGATCAACTGCACGTAAATATGGTTCAGCGAGCGATACACATTCAATCGCGGACGCTCCGGCGTGCCCATAACTTTCTTCCGGATCCGGTCATGCACCCGCTGCCGCGTTTGATTTTTCGAATTAATTCTTAGCATATTGAAACCCTCAGTCGTTAGTCGCTGGTCGTTAGTCGCTCGCGAGCCGGTTTGCTACAGCTAACGACCATCGACCAACGACTATCGACCTTCTACTTAGCTCCCGTCTTGCCAACCTTCTTCTTCAACCTCTCACCCGCGTACCGCACGCCCTTGTTCTTGTACGGATCCGGCGGACGCAATGAACGCATTTCGGCCGCGACCTGGCCAACCTTCTGTCGATCGATTCCATTCAACGTCAGCTTGGTCAATTTCGCATCTACCGCGCAATCGACGCCAGTGGGCAGCGGATATTCAATCGGGTGCGAATATCCCAGGCTGAACACCACCATGCCTTTGCCCTTCATCTCGGCGCGATAGCCGATGCCGACTATTTCCAGGTCTCGCGTCCAGCCCTTGGTCACGCCTTCAACGGCATTGTTGACCAGCGCGCGCGCCAGTCCGTGCACCGCGGCCTGCGAATCGTTCTCGCGGATCGCGACCAGGTTGCCGTCATGCTGCTCCATCTTGATGCCGGACGGAAGCGGCGTATCCAGCTTGCCCTTCGGCCCCTGGACCAGGACAGTATTGCCTTCAAATTTAACCGTCACGCCCTTCGGGATCGGGATCGGTTTTTTTCCAATTCGTGACATAGTTTCTTCGCTCTCTGTAGAGACGAGGCTTGCCTCGTCTCAGACGCGGCAAGCCGCGTCTCTACCAAATTTCGCAAAGCAGTTCGCCGCCCAGACCCTGACGCCGCGCCTGGCGTCCCGTCATCACACCCTTCGGCGTGGTCAGGATGTTGATGCCCATTCCGCCCAGCACCCGCGGAATCTCGGTACGGCGCACATAGACGCGGCAGCCCGGACGCGATACCCGCGCCAGGTCGGTAATCACCGCCTCGTTGTTGTTGCCGTACTTCAGATATACGCGCAGGACTTTGTGCCCCTCTTCTTCCGCCGGCTTGAAGTTCGCGATGTAGCCCTCTTCCTTGAGGATGCGGGCAATCTCCGTCTTCAGCTTGGAAGCTGGTATATCCACTTTCTGGTGCCGGGCGCGAATCGAGTTGCGAATGCGCGCCAGCATGTCTGCGACCGGATCGGTCAACCTCATCGTTTGCTTCTCCTCAAGCCGCCCGTTCGCTCCGCCTGCATTTTTACTGCGGAGAACCTGTCAGCAGCTTACTTCTGTAAAACAGTCGTTGGACGCTTGTCGTTAGTCGTTAGCGAACAACACCCTAAACCGTTCTTATCCCTTACTAACTCGATGCCGTCGCTACCACCCGTCGTCGCGAACAACCAACGACGAACGACCATCGACTTCCCTACCAGGACGACTTCGAAACTCCCGGAATCTCGCCCTTAAGCGCCAGCCCCCGAAAACACAGCCGGCACAGCCCAAACTTGCGCAGAAAAGCTCGCGGGCGCCCGCAAATCTTGCAGCGGTTATGCTTGCGTGTCGAGAACTTCGGCTTCTTTACATTTTGCGGCTTGGTCTTGCTATCCGTGCCGTCCTTCACTCGTTTTGCTGTAGTGGCCAAATTCGCTCCTAACTCTTACTCGTGTGCCTTATGCTCGTGTGGCAACGGGCTCTGCCCCGTCCGACGGGGTCGAAGACCCGCCGCCACATAATGCTTATGCCCTAAACGGCATTCCCAGATGCTTCAACAACGACCGCGCCTGATCGTCCGAACGGGCCGTCGTCACGATCGTCACGTTCATGCCCTTCAACTTGTCAACCTTCGCGTAATCAATCTCAGGAAAAATCAACTGGTCATGCAGTCCGAGCGTGTAATTGCCACGCCCATCAAACGACTTCGTCGAAACCCCGCGGAAATCGCGGACTCGAGGCAGCACAATGCTCACCAGCCGATCGAAAAATTCGTACATGCGATCACCGCGCCAAGTAACCATCGCGCCAATTGGCATGCCTTCGCGGACTTTAAACGCCGCAATCGATTTCTTCGCACGCGTCGTCACCGGCTTCTGCCCGGTGATCTGCCCCAACTCATTCACCGCTGGGTCAATCAGCTTGGCATTCTGCGTCGCTTCGCCGACGCCCATGTTCACGACGATCTTATGCAGTCGTGGCACGGCCATCGGATTCTTCGCGTCCAGCTCTTTCATCAGAGCGGCGGAAACTTCCTTCTCAAAACGCGCCCGCAGCCGAGGCCGCTCTTTCGCCGCATGCCTTGGAGCCCCAGCACTCGGTTTATCTTCCGCGTGCCCCTTGTCCGCCTTCGGCGGCCTTGCCTTCTTTTGCTGCTCGGCTTTTTTCTGCTCGTCTACCATTGCCTGCTGCCTTCTCTCTCACGGTTTCGGATTGTCGACTGCTTCGTCGACGTCTACCGGTTCGTAAGCTCCAAATTTTTCACTCCTGCCGCTCGCACCATGTGCACTAACTGAAGGCTGATAACTGACAACTGACAGCTATTTATCCAGCGTCGTCCCGCACTTCTTGCAAACTCGAACCTTCTTATCGCCGCGCACTTCATGTCCCACGCGGACCGGGCCACAAGTCGCGCATACCAACGCAACATTCGATAGCCGGATCGCCCGCTCCTGCTCTGCGATTCCACCTTTAATGTTGCGCTGCGGATTTGGGCGCACGTGCTTCTTTACCATCATGACGTGCTCGACGAGCACCTTGCCCTCGTCGGGAAACACGCGCAGCACGCGATGCTCTTTTCCCCGGTCCCGCCCGGTCATCACCTTCACCGTGTCGTTCCGGCGAATATCTACTCGCTTATGTTCTTTCGTCGTTGCAGTTCCCATACTCAATTCCTTCCAAAATCTTCTGTAGAGACGGGGCTTGCCCCGTCCCAGACGCGGCAACCCGCGTCAATTCCAGCGCTAGAGTACTTCCGGCGCCAGCGACACAATCTTCAAAAATTTTCGATCGCGCAGTTCACGCGCCACCGGGCCGAAAACACGCGTGCCCACTGGCTCGCCCGTCTCATTGATTAGCACCGCAGCATTCTGATCGAAACGGATGTAGGTTCCATCGCGCCGCCGATGCTCTTTCCGCGTCCG
>PLBX01000136.1:5591-5725 GCA_003135495.1 Acidobacteriaceae bacterium
TCGAGCATGGATCTCATCATCACGGCCATATTCGTCTCCTTCTCTTCCTTGCTCTCTATACTCTCTGCCGTTTAATTCTTGGCGGAAACGCCGGCAACTGCGTCAGCATCAATTTCCGGCACCAGCGCCGTCTT
>PLBX01000309.1 GCA_003135495.1 Acidobacteriaceae bacterium
GATGGCGTATGGCTTGAGAGAATCGTGAACGCAAAATCGAAAAGCCTAAAGGGCGTCGAAGAATATCTCATTGAGATGACGCGAATCCGCCTGCGAGCGCCGCGAATACTAAAGATGGCAACCCGTGCTCGTCGGAGCGAAATGGTTTAGCACAAGCATCCCTGAGAAATCGAACTGGGTCAAGTGTGGTTGTTGAACCAGTCGAGCGCCACCTGAGTATATTGGCCGACCTCGATGAGGTAGCCGTCGGGATCGCGGCGGGTGGCCCACTTCTTAACATTTCTACACTGAGGGTGCCCCATTTCTCGCGTCTATTGCGAGAAGTGGGCTTCCCTACTTCCGGCACCCATACTACCCGCTTCCCAAAAACCGCGGGAAGCGCGGCACCCCATTGAACCTCCCAGCATGAAGTGATTTGCCGTCCGATTTTTTCATCACATTTTTCCCGTACCGCCATCACAGACCTGCACCACAATCGGTGCGATGATTCCCGCCACAGTGCACCATCGAGAAGTGCGCCCGTCTCCAGAGGCAAACGCACCTGCCGTATCAAACATTCTCCTCGGCTCTTTGACAATCAATGAACGCAACGAATAGCAGCCGAGAGCACTCCCGAAGAGCGCGAACCGCGCAAAAACTGCCGTTAAGTCACGTATTTTGAATACTTTACCTCTAAGTACTTTTACTATGAGTAACTTAACTCTTTTTGGGGGAGGGGGGGTACCCCCCCATTTTCCGAATTCTTAGCTCGCCACAAGTAATCATCTATTTGCGAATCATCGCCTTAGGAGCAATCATCATGTCTTCTTCTCTCTACAAATTTGACGACAACATCTGCGCCCAGCGAAAGACGGATGGCGATCCCTGCCAGTCCCCCGCTCTCAGCGGTGAAAGGTTTTGCCACTATCACAAAGTAATGGGCATGCCGAAGATCAACATCGACAACAGCCCGACCGGTCACACGTATCTGCCCGTCTTCGAAGATGCTGTCTCCATCCAGTCGGCGATCTCCTACGTTTGCGAAATGATGCTCCACCGCCGCATCGAGCCGAAAGAAGCCGCAATCCTTCTCTACGCCATGCAAGTCGCCTCCACCAATATGGCTCACATGAATGGACTGAAAGGCCAGCGTAAGCACAAGAGCCAAAAGAAAAATCAAAATCCGAACAGCAGCCCGGAACCCGGCGTACCATCCTCAACAAATATGTCAACGGATGCTTCGACCGCTCACGCCAGTTCCACTACCTCGTCATCCCCATCGGAGCCCTTGCCGCCTGGGACAATTCAGGCGTGCGAACAAGCGGGGCCGCCGGCATTTGAATGAATATGTCTCCCAAGGCTTCAAAATGTACAATAAACCCAGCCGAGGCTAGCTGGATTTCATGTACGAAGTAACCGTTGAAGACACATTCGCCGCAGGGCACTACCTGCGCAATTACAAAGGCAAGTGCGAGAACCCGCATGGCCATAACTATAAAATTCGCGTGACCCTGGCGGGAGCGGAACTCGACAAGGCCGGGCTGCTGCTCGATTTCAAAGATTTAAAAGACGTCATGAAGAACTCGATCGAGCGTCTTGACCATCAGATGATTAATGACATCGCGCCATTCACTGAGATCAATCCCTCCGCGGAAAATCTTGCTAAGTATTTCTACGATGAGACGAATGCGGGCTTGAGCAAAGTGACCAATGGCCGGGTGAGAGTGAAAGACGTCACCGTGTTTGAGACCGATGTGACCACGGCCCGGTACAGCGAGTGACACGATCGGATGATCTGGCCATCGGGTCATCGGGTGATTTGAGAACCGGATCTCCCGGCTTTTACTTCCATGCAGATTTCGGAAATTTATAAGTCGCTTCAAGGGGAATCGACGTATGCGGGCTTGGCCTGCGTGTTCGTGCGCCTGACGGCTTGCAACCTGCGGTGTTCATGGTGTGACAGCGAGTTTAGTTTTTACGGCGGCAAGAAGATGCCGTTGCAGGAAGTGCTCGGCGAAGTCGCTCGTCTCAGTCCGTCTGGCGGATTGGTCGAGATCACGGGTGGCGAGCCGATGCTGCAGGAGCGGGAAGTGATTCCGCTGATGGAGCAGCTTCTCGATGCGGATTATCAGGTGCTGCTGGAGACTAGTGGCGAACGGGTATTGTCGCGCGTGCCGAAGCAAGTGATCAAAATTGTCGACGTAAAGTGTCCACACTCTGGAGCGGCGGACACTTTTGCAATTGAAAATTTGAAAGCACTGCAGCGGCATGATGAACTTAAGTTCGTTCTGACCGACCGCACCGACTATGAATTTGCCCGGGACTTCGTGGCTGAGCATGAGCTGGCGGGGCGCGTTCATGCGATTTTATTTTCTCCGGCGTTTGAAAAAGCCGCGTCGGGTACGCGCGACACTTCGCATTGCCAACTTGATCCGCAACAACTAGCGGAGTGGATTCTCGAAGATAACGTTCCCGCGAGGTTGAGCTTGCAGATTCACAAGCTCATCTGGGATCCGGCTGCCAAAGGCGTCTAGAACTTTATGTGGTGAGTATGTGTGGTGAGTATGCCTGATGAGTCTGTGTGGTGGACGGGGCTTCGCCCCGTCTTAGCGGGGCAGAGCCCCGCTACCACACGTGCTACGCCGTCTGGGCGCGCACTCGATTTTCCGCTCGCAGATGGGCCACCACTAAACGGATATCGTCGAAGCTGACGTAGGGTGGGAGTGCTTCTTTAATATCTTTCAATCTTTCAACGCCCTGTTTTTCGCACGCGGCTTCGATTAACGGTTGGGCGTCGGGAGAGATCCACTTTGCGTCCAGTTTTATTTGCCTGGTTTCGACGAGGCTTGCGACTGTGCAGACTACTGTTGAAACCTGTCTGGCCCGGATTCGTGCAATCTCTTCGAAAGACTTTCCCTCGTTCAAAAGTTGGAGCGTGTGTTCGGCGGGAGCGGGTTCTTTCGAGACGATTGCTGTGGCGCGCGCTCCGCCGTCATAGTTCCGCAGAACTTGCAGAATTTCTGCGCCGTAGACATCGGCTTTTTTTTCGCCGATGCCGGGTACCTGCTTAAGCAGTGCGAGATTGGATGGACGCCGGCGGCACAACTCCTCGAGCGTGCTGTCGTGGAGAATAATGTAGGCGGGAACTTTGTTTTCTCGCGCCATGCTGCGGCGCCATTCGCGCAGATACTCGGCCAGCGCTGGCTCGGCTTCTGGCGGCGTCAAATCTCGGACGCGCGGCCTTTCGGACCTTAGACGCGGGGTGTAGAAGGATGGGGCAGCCGCAGCGGCCGATCGTCGTGCGATCTCCGGCGCACTGGCGGCCACAATTTCCTGCTTCAACCAATCGGGTTTGGTGCCGCAGTTATCGCAAGCGCTGCACCGCTCCCATGGCGGAGTTTCCCCGAAGTGCAGGCAAATCTGGCGATGGCGGCAAGCGGAAGAATCCGCAAAACGGCTGATTACGCGCTTGCGTCCGGATGCGCGCTCGCGCTCGGCGTCATCTGAAATCTTCCCGATGAAATAATCCAGCAGAATGTGATCTCGCTTCTGCCACAGAAGCACGCAATCCGCCGGACGCCCATCACGGCCAGCGCGGCCGGCTTCCTGGTAATACTGCTCAATCGACTGCGGCAAGGACAGGTGAATCACCGCCCGCACCGCGGGCTTGTTGATGCCGAGACCGAATGCGATTGTTCCGACCAACACGCGCACTTCGTCCGACATCCATCGTTCCTGGTTCTGGCGGCGCATCGACGATTCCATCTTTGCGTGGTAAGGAATGGCGGCAATTCCGTTCTCCTCGAGATATTCGACTGTTTCCTCCACGCGGCGAATCGTCGGCGAATATACGATCACGCTCTCTCCGGCATAGTTCCGCAAAGCACGGGCGAGCAAGTCCAACTGGGTGCGCGCCTCGCACTCGTGCACCACGTATCTCAGGTTCTCGCGATGGAAGCTGGCGATGTAGCAATGCGGTTCCCGCATCTGCAACTGCTTCAGAATGTCGTGCCGCACCTGCCGTGTCGCGCTGGCCGTGAAGGCGGCTATGGGCAGGTGCGGGAAACTCGTGCGCAAGCGGCTGAGCAGACGATAGTCCGTGCGAAACTCATGGCCCCACTCTGAAATGCAATGCGCTTCATCCACGGCAAAAAAACCGACGGGAATTTTACTTAACCAGTCAAAGGTATTTCCCGCAGCCAGCCGCTCCGGCGAAAGATAGAGCAGCCGATACTCCCCGCGCGTGGCTTTTTCCATCACCTCGCGTCGTTCCGTTGGACTCTGATGACTGTTGATGACCGCTGCTGGAATTCCCATCTGAGCCAGTTGCGCCGCTTGGTCCTGCATTAATGCAATCAGCGGAGAAACGACGACTGCTGTTTTTCCTGAAATTACCGCAGGGAGTTGGTAACACAGCGACTTCCCGCCTCCAGTCGGCATCACAACGCAGGTATCGTGAGCGGCCAAAAGACTGCGAATAACGTTCTCTTGCTTGGGGCGGAACTCGTGATATCCCCAGTAGCGCCGCAACACGTTCGACAGATTTGGTGTTTCAGACATCTTCGGCAGTATAGCGTTAGTCTGGGAGGTGCAGTCTGTGAGCTATCAACACGAAATTTGTGATGAATCAGAATTTTGTATGTAGTTATGTTTTGCTCGCACCTTTTTGGCCGAACATGATTTCACGCCGCTGCCGGGGGACGGACGAATGCGTCCGTCCCTACGCGAGATTGCGATGATTTTGGGAATAATTTCCGACACGCACGGACTATTGCATCCCGAGGCCATCGAAGCCCTGCAGGGCTCGGACCGCATCCTTCACGCCGGCGACGTGGGCGCTGCTGAAATTCTCGATACCCTCGCTAAGATCGCACCGGTAACAGCGGTTCGCGGCAATGTTGATACTGCCTCGTGGGCGGACACGCTTCCGGAAACTGAAATCGTCGAAGCAGGAGGAGTGACTATTTATATGTTGCACGATCTCGGCAAGCTTGACCTGAAGCCGGAAGCAGCGGGATTCGGCGTGGTCATCTATGGTCATAGTCACAAGCCGAAGAAGGAAGAGAAGAATGGCGTGCTCTATTTCAATCCTGGAAGCGCGGGGCCGCGAAGATTTAATCTGCCGGTGAGCGTGGGAAAACTGACGATTCGAGGAGGGAAGGTGCAGGCGGAGTTGATCGAGCTCTCGATTTGACGACGTAAAACATGGAGTCATCGAGAGAGTGAAGAAAGGAAAAGGCCGGCTATTACGCCGACCTTATTCTTTCTTTCAACTTTTCGCGGGCGAGGGCGCCCGCGCCACACTCACACTATGCTTTTTTAGGCGCGATGGCGTCTTTTGCGGCTTTGGCTACGCGGAATTTTACGACGGTCTTTGCCTTAATCTGAATGGGTTCGCCGGTCTGCGGATTGCGTCCCATGCGGGCCTTGCGATGGGCCTTCACCAGGCGGCCGAGGCCAGGAACGACAAACACACCGTTTTTCTTTGTCTCTTTGATCGCGGTTTCTGCCAGATTTTCCAGGAAAGCTGCGGCAGTCTTGTTGTTGAGTTCGAGTTGCTCCGCCAAGTGGCGGGTGAGTTGAGTCTTGGTCATACCAGAAGCCATGAATTCCTCCTCAAGAAGTTACAAATTTGCGTTATGAGCGCATACTAGCGCACTCGGCTGTGGAAAAGAAGCATTTTATATAGAGTTTATGCGGTTTCCAGTAAGGTACCCCTACAGAATCCAGCCAAAAATGAGGGTTTGGCGCCAAAGAGGACAAAAAGGCCTGATTTGCAAGGCGAGGAGCCTGCGGTCTCGAAGCGTGCCGTTCCTACAAAGGCGCACCTCTACGATGCTGCGACACCGATCCCGGAGCGGAGTTCGTTTGCTAATGTTCCCTGCCCTGGAGTCATCTACTAGAAAAATGTAAGGTTTGCACTGGCCCTCGCGGCATACGTTGGTTACACTGTGACCCATTTCACGAGTTAAAAAATTTTAAAGTATTCGAGGAGAATTATTTATGGCAGATGCCGCCCTTAGTGGCAGCGAGTTCAAAAAGCAATTGCAAGCAGGCACCCCGAAGATGGGCCTGTTTGTCAATTCGCACAGCCCGACTGTTGCCGGACAGTTGGCACACAGTGGTTATGACTGGCTGCTTATCGATACGCAGCATGGTCCTATGAATCACGAAAATCTTTCCGCCATGCTGAGCGCGGTGGAGAACGGCGGCGCAAAATCCCTGGTGCGGGTGGGCGGATATGACGATCGTCCGGGCATTCAACAAGCGCTCGATCTTGGCGCTGACGGTGTGCTGGTCCCGTACATCAATACCGCCGAAGAGGCGCGCCAGGCGATCAGTTGCACGAAGTATCCGACGGTTGGCACGCGCTCCGTTTATTTTCCGCAACGCAGCATGAACAGGAATGGGCTGCTCGGGTACGCCGGAAAGTGGAACAGCGAAGGCATTGTCGCGCTGCAGGTTGAGACCGCATCGTGTATTAAAAACATCGCGGAAATCGCGGCGGTGCCCGGCATTGACATTCTTTTTCTCGGGCAAAACGATCTGTGCATGTCGATGGGACTTTACAACAAGTACGAGTTTCCGCATATGTACACCTCGCCCGAACTGGGAGTCGCAACGGATAAGTTGATCGAGCACGCCCGCAAGAACAACGTCATCCTGGGCATCTTTCTGTTCGGATCGGCGCGGGTCGGGGAGTTTCTAGAAAAAGGGTTTAGTTTTTATAGCTTAGGCAACGATTTGCATCACATGCTGACGCAGACCGGAGCTTACGTTAACGACATCGAAAAAGTGTCGAAGGAAAAGGGCAAAGTTTGGAAGTGCCGGACGACGGCACTGTTTTAACGATGGAGCGCCGGGCGTCCTCGCCCGGCCACCACTGCTGGAGTTTTGCAGTGGTTTCGTATGAGGGCCGATCCAATATTTGGGATTGGCTTCTTGTTTTGACATCGCTTAGAACCAAAGAGCATGACAGGTGCTAACTCGAAACCGAGACAGCTTGCGATCATTGCGGTGTGTTGCCTGGTCGTATGGCTGGCATATAAGATGCCGTCGCCGGCTCCGAAAAACGAGCCTCCGCCCGCACCTGAGCTGCTTCCAATCTCGGATGCGAAGCCTACTTGGGACGGGGCTTATCCCGTTCTCGTTATACGGATCGTCAATTCTGATCCAAAGCACTACCGGTTTNNAACGAGTTTCAGGTCGATCTCCACTCTGGAATGTTTGTGCTGCGGCAGACCGATCTTTTTGTTCCCGACGTTCTACCCCTGGCGTTGACGCGTACTTATCGCCCGTGGAGTTCTTATGTTCGGTCTTATGGGGTGGGGGCGAGTCACCCTTACGATATCTGTCCCACGGGGACAAGATTTCCTTACACGTATCAAGATCTGAATCTGGAGGATGAGCGGCAGATTCACTTTCAGCGGATATCAAAGGGCACCAGCTATTCCGATGCGATTTTCCAGTACAGCGAGACGGCCTCCGAATTTTTTGGCGCTCGTGACACGAGGAATGGAAATGGGTGGACGCTCGACTTAACCGATGGCAGGCGGTTTCTGTTTCCGGAAGCTTATAACGCAAAAAGCTATGCGCAGGGCGCGGCGACGGACATGAGCGATAGTGCGGGTAATCATATTCGCTTGAAGCGGGACGCGGCGCGCAACCTTCAGCAGCTCGTCTCGCCATCTGGACGCGTCATCAATCTTCAGTACGATGCGGCGAATCGAATTGTGGAAGCGTCCGACGATTCGAGCCATGTTCGTAAATACAATTACGATGCGAGCGGACATCTTGGGGCGGTTACCGATAGGACAAACCTGCTGTACCGTTTCCGCTATGAATCTCTTCTCCACGAGCGCGGATACGATCCATACTTGATGACGCAGATTGTGGACGGAAACGGCAGAGTACTGTTGCGCAACACATTTGCGGACGGATCCAGGGTTTCGGCGCAGACCCTGGACGACGGGCAAGTTATTCGTTATGAATATCTTTTCAATCGTCGGCACGACATCGTTGAGACTATGGTCACGCTGCCCGGCGGCAAGCAGCAACGCTTCTTCTTTAGGGATGGAAAACCAACGATAAAGAAGTAACTTGGACGTTAACGGGTTTGGATATGGCAGGCGTGAGAGATGTGATGGCGGTTCCGCGCAAACCATCGATAGGCGAGATGGATCAACCGGTTGAACCCGGGCAAGCTGAAAATGGCGTAGAAGGGCCAAGCCCACCAGATTTTCTGCGTCACATATAAATAGACATCGGCTCCGGAAATCAGCTGGCCGTCGGAGGTGATCAGCCGTATGTCGGTGAGC
>PLBX01000306.1:0-3284 GCA_003135495.1 Acidobacteriaceae bacterium
TCTTTGAACGGCGGAGGAAGCTGGACGCAAATTCCAGACAACGGGATCACCAACTGTGGTGATAGCGCGTTCGGCGCCGGCAATAGCGGATGCGGCGTGGAGCAGGGTTATTACAATCTTGCATTGGCAGCAATTCCGGATGGAGGAGCAACCGATGTTTACGCCGGCGCGATCAATCTTTATAAGTGCACGCTCGCTGGGGGCACGACCTGCACACAAGGCGATTGGATCAATCTGACGCACGTTTACGGGTGTAATCCCGGTCCGCTCGGCGAGCCTGCACACGTGCATCCCGACCAGCACGGAATCGCATTCACAGTGGCAAGTGGCAAATCGCCCGGCTATTTCGCGCATGACGGCGGAATCAGCCGCACGCTCGATGGCTATGCAGGACTCGACGCTGGGAATTGCACGGGTACAAATCAATTCGACAGCTTGAGCGAAACCCTAGGTTCGATGACGGAATTCGTCTCAGTCTCCGTCCATCCCACGAATGCAAATATTTTATTAGGCGGAACGCAGGATAACGGATCGCCCCAAACCAACACGGCCACCAGCAGCAGCGCATGGAAAAACGCGCTGGGCGGCGACGGCGGGTTCAACGCTATCAATCCGGCGAATCCGAGCGAGTGGTTCGCGTCGAATCCTTATCTAAACATACTGAAGTGCGAGGCCGGCACGTCATGCGACGATGCTGATTTCTTCGAGGTCGTCAGCCCCTCCAATCTCGGCGGCGACGAAGGAGCCTTCTACACGCCTTATATTCTCGATCCACACAACCCGGCTGAAATGTTGGTTGGAACCTGCCGGATGTGGCGCGTCAGCACCTCCGGCGCTGCTCCGCTACAGCTGAGCAATGATTTCGATACCTTGGGCACGGGAGTCTGCACCGGCGCTGAAACGAATCTTGTCACCGCTGTGGCCGCGGGCGGTCAGCCGGTAAGCGGCAATTCGCCCGTGGTGTACGCGGTCACGAACGGATATGGGCCGCTCAGCGGAGACCTTGGTGGCGAAGTGTGGTTTACAACTAACGCCGGCGTTAGCTTAATGACCAATGTGACAGGAAATATAAATCCCGACGGTTATGCGATCGCCGCCGTCGCCATAGACAATTCCGACACGTCTGGCAAAACCGCGTACGTCGGGATCATGGGATTCAGCACGCCGTCTTATCCAACATCGCATGTGTGGAAGACGACGAATGCGGGTGCGAGTTGGGTGGATTGGACGGGCGGAACGGGATCGACGGGCCTTCCAGACGCTCCCGTGAACGCGCTGCTGGTGGACTCCTCTGTAACTCCGTCTCAGATTTACGCAGGCACCGACGTCGGTGTTTTTGTCAGTTCCACGGTTACGCCGAATTGGAGCGAAGCGGGACCGTCGCCCGCCAGCGGCGGAACTGGATTTCTGCCGAATGCGCCAGTATCTGCGCTGCAAGTTTTCAATAATAATGCGGGCACAAGAAATCTGGTCGCGTCGACTTACGGCCGAGGTATCTGGAGCCTCCCACTATCCGCGAATTACACAAACGTGATTTCGAATTCTCCTCAAACTGTGTTTCCGACCCAAACCGCAGTGTTCAATGGCACGCTGACATCGGAGGTCGGATACTCGAACCCGGTAAACCTGAGTTGCTCGGGCACAACACCTGCGACTTGCACAACTCCGGCCCAGGCAACGCCAACCGCTTCTTACACGGTTGCGGCAGGCGGCAGCATCGGCGATTACACTTTTTCAGCGCACGCGGTGGGAACCGATCCACACGCAATTTCGCATGACGCGCCCGTTATATTGCACGTGGTGGATTTTAATTTGACGGCGCCCAGTCCAAATTCATTAAGCGTAGGCCAGGGAGAAACATCGCAGCCGATTACGTTTACGGTGTCGGCTGCCGGAAGTTTCGATGGCTTGGTCACACTGAATTGCGCGGCGGGTCTGCCCTCGGGAGCGAACTGTCTATTCTCGCCGTCGAGTTCGGTGAGTCCGACCGCTTCGCAGCCAGTGACCGTTTCGCTGACAGTAACCGCAGCGCTGGGCACTCCGGTCGGTGGCCCGGTTACAGTTTCAATCTCCGCGACAACGCCGGGGGCGCCGGCGGCTAAGACGCAAACTTTCACCCTGACTGTGAAAGTACCAGCGCCGGATTTCATAATTGCAGTAACGCCGATTCCGGCGACCACAGGGGTCAATCAGAACGTAACTTGGAACGGAACTGTGACCGCGATGGACGGATACAGCAGCAGCGTAAGCCTGTCGTGCTCGTCAGGGGCTCCAGCCACGTGCACTGTCACCCCCTCTCAACTCACGCCGACAAATACCGGCGCGCCATTTACAGTGACGATGGGGAGCGCAACGGCAGGAATTTTCAACTTCACAATCCAGGCCACGGACGGCACTCTTACTCACACGACGCCGACCGAAACGCTGACTGTGACTGCCGCGAGCGGGAGTTTTTCCTGGACCGACACGGGGAACACAGCGGTGACGGTGCTAGCGGGACAGAGCGCCAGCTATACATTCTCAGCATCTCCAACTGGAGGCGCGACTTTCAGTTCAGCGGTAAATTTTGGATGCACGGGCTTGCCCGCGTTAACCAGTTGCGCCTTTAACCCGTCAGCGATTGCAGCAGGAGCGCCATCGACCAATGTCACGCTGACGATTTCTAGTACTGGGCCGAATTTTGGAACCCAGTCCCGACCACGCCGTGCCTCCATACAAAGCGCGGCTCCCCGGCGGGCAAGAACGCGATCTTCGGCGAGCGCCAGTGTTCTGGCACTCTTTAGCCTCCCATGGGCAATGATGATTGGAATGGTGAGCACTCGACGAATCAGGCGCGGCAAGCCGAAGTTCTACGGCGCTGTGTTCGCGGTTTGTCTAAGCCTCGGCTTAATGGCGCAGCTTTCTTGCGGCGGATTAGCCGGAAGCAGCACCCCGCCGCCTCCCGTGACGGTCACGGTAAATCCGGGACTGGCGACCCTATTTGAGGATGAAACGGGTAATTCGTGGCCGGCTGGAGCCTGTCAGCAGCAATTCACGGCAACGGTCAATGCCACAACCAATCAGAGCGTAACCTGGGCGGTCTCTGGCGGCGGCACCATCGACGCGACCGGACTGTATACGGCTCCGGCGACGGTTCCGAATCAGTCTACGGCGACCGTGACTGCGACCTCCTCTTTGGCCGCCGCTCCCGGATCAGCGTTCGTCACCATCGCTCCCGCATCCAATTTGGGGACATCGCAAATAACGGTAACGGCCACGGCGGTTGGGGGGACAGTTCATAGCGA
>PLBX01000306.1:3307-4885 GCA_003135495.1 Acidobacteriaceae bacterium
AGTTCATACCATCGATCTTTTCTGGAGAATGCCTTTCTGCGGTCCATGAGACCTGTTGCATGAACGGCGAAACTTCTGCTGAGGTACGATCATCCGTGGTGAAGTGCCGCGCTTCGCACGGACGGACGGGCGTGGGCGTGCGCCGCGTCCCGACACTTAAAAGAGTCACAGGCCGTGGACAAGATTGTCCGTGCCACACGAGCGAATATGAGCTATGACATAGCGGTGGTCGGAGCAGGCATCGTCGGCCTCTCCTTTGCGATGCAAGCCGTTGAGCAGTTCCCTCACCTGCGCATTTTGGTATTGGAGAAAGAAGCAGCAATTGCCAGTCATCAAACTGGCCACAATAGTGGCGTAATCCACAGCGGAGTTTATTACAAAGCCGGATCATTGAAAGCTCGCCTGTGTGTGGCAGGCGCGAGAGAAATGGTGCAGTTTTGTTCGCGCCACGGAATTCCCTACGCAGTGTGCGGGAAATTAATCGTGGCTACTAATTCTGAAGAAGCAGCCCGATTAGACGATCTGCTCTCGCGGGGCACGGCGAATGGCCTCGACGATTTGCGAATCTTAGGACGCGAGGCAATGCTCGAGATTGAACCCCACGCTGGCGGCCTACAAGCCCTGCATGTGCCATCGACCGGCATCACGAATTATGCGGCCGTGGCCGCCAAGTGTGCGGAGGTCGCGATCGCGCGCGGCGCAGAAGTGAAGACCAACGCATTAGTCCTGGGATTCGTACGATCCGATGGGATGGTAAATATTCAGACGCGGGCGGGAGATTTTTCGGTACGCTACGTGGTGAATTGTGCAGGTTTATACAGCGATCGTGTGGCGCGAATGGCGGGAGACGATCCGGCAATAATGGTGGTTCCCTTTCGCGGTGAGTACTATGATCTGACTCCGGCGCGGCAATCGCTGGTGCGCGCTCTCATTTATCCGTTGCCCGACCCGCGTTATCCATTTCTCGGAGTGCATTTCACTCGGCATATTGAGGGTAACGTCGACGCCGGCCCCAACGCGGTTCTGGCTTTCCGTCGCGAGGGATATCGAAGGCGCGATTTTAGTTTGAGCGAAGCGATGGAAGTATTCCGGGATTCCGGATTTCGTGCCATGGCGCGCCAGCACTGGAGAAATGGCCTGTCAGAATTTCAGCGGTCATTGCGCAAGCGCGATTTTGTGCGCTCCTGCCAGCGCCTGGTGCCGGAGGTACGGATGGAGGATATGACGCCGGGAGGTTCGGGCGTTCGGGCGCAGGGTGTCGACCCGGATGGCGCGCTCGTCGACGACTTCCGCTTCGTGGCTCGAGAGCGCTTTTTGCATGTGCTCAATGTGCCTTCGCCAGCCGCAACGGCATCGTTGCCGATCGGTCGCGAGATATTGAAAATGGTGCCGGCGGAAATTACGAAGAGAAATTACGAAGTAAGAAGGTCGCCGCTGTAGGACTCGTCGCGTCCGGCATAATGGGCGGCGTCTGCTTCGCCGAGGGCCGCTGGACTCAGGCGAGCGTCTACTTCTTCGTGTACTTGGCGCTATTGGATGCGACAGACTGATGACTTGCTCCAAGCGCGATGCGCACTC
>PLBX01000427.1 GCA_003135495.1 Acidobacteriaceae bacterium
GGATGCGAGTGATCCCCGGCACGAGTTCACTGCTTCACTGTGCAGTGCGCTCGGAGATAGCGGCAGCATCGTCGTATACAACCAGCAGTTCGAGTCGCAAAGGCTCTCAGACCTTGCCGCGCTTTTGCCCGAGTTTGCGGGGCGCATCGAGAAAATCCAAACCCGGCTCTNNGACGGTCAGGCTGCTGGGCTGGCTTGGGAGGCGCTCGTGCATGGAGATTTGGATTGCAACGAGAGCGACAGGATCAGGAAGGCTTTGCTGGAGTACTGCGGTCAGGACACGCTAGCTTTGGTTCGACTTCTACAAAACCTTCGGCAATAGGAGTGGTAACTAGGGTCGTTAAATGTAGTACTTGAACGACAGAGGAGCGTCTGAGTCCAGCGGACCCGCCGTCAGAATTTCTCCTACTGCATCTGCAAAACGCAGCGTTACCGGAGAACCTCCGCCAAACCTGCATGCGTTGTAGTTCAGTTTTGTGAGAGCCATGATGTCAGCTAGCACCGTTTCGATGTTTGCCTCACCGCGACATACGTCGATTAACAGTGGACGGGGAACTTCCTTGCCGTCGTAAGTCTGAATGCGGGGCACAAACCCACTCGTCCACAAGTAAGCAGTGCGAGCGTCCTGAACGTGCGCTAACCCGCGCAGGATCGGGTGTGAACCTCGGCGATAGAGCCTCATGACCTTTTCGGTCTTGATTCGCACTCCGACCAAGTTCGTCTTCCTCGGATCGATTGCATCCTGAAACCCCGCCCATTCTTCATCGTTGAAGATAGTTCGACCGTGGAGGAACAGTTCGCCGGGTGGGCTCTTCTCCTTATTGTTTGGGTCTTTGCTGAATGTTTCGATGGCGAGACTGACTAGCCTTTGCGCCGCTTGCCTGCCGAGATGAAACTCGCCACGACGAGGAGAGTACCACGGTCCCACAGCACCCTTGAAGACCACGCCGTCACCTGAATCCAGAAACATCTGGGCAGCACAGCAAGCCGATCTGGGGTCGCTGCCTCTTCCATCCTGCTTGAACGCCAATCCGATGTAGCACACGCCTTTGCGTATTTGGGCGATCTTCCACGGACGCCCGCCAGCCTTGTAAAACACAGCGTTCGAAATGTTCCACGCCATTCTCGACTGCAAGGAATCTAGTTTTCGGGTCGGGTTTCCTCTAACATTCAAGAACTCTGGTTCACGGTGAGCAATCGTGCTCTCGCGAATGATCTGCGTAGGAGCGTCATGACCCAGCAGCCGAGCCTTCAGTTGGTTGTGAAAATTCGGCTCGTACAGATACGGAGTAGCTGCAACGTTTATCTCATCAAACAAGCTTGGTTCGGTCTGCAATCGTCGTGCATCCTTCGCGGTCAGCCTTTGCTCAAGTTGAATGATCTGCGCCGCAGGAACGTGAGATTCTGGTCGGCAGTACTTGTAAACGTCGTCGTGAACTAATACAAACCAAACATCCACTTTAACGTCTTCGTCCTTTAGCGCCTTCAGTATTCTGTCCGCGTAAAGATCGACTGTCCCATAAACACGCTGATGCTTGTTCGCAAGGTAGAGAGTCTTGTTTAAATCCTCGCGCTGAATTTCAATTTCGAGAACAGGGACAGGATTCAACGGCACACGAAAAGCTGCCTCGAAGCCCGGATATGGAGGATGAGACAACTGGAACAGTTCGTCGGGGTCGGGTTGCATTACCGCCCCTTGAATCCTCGCCGCCCAGTCGCGAAATCGCCGCACCCCGTCCTTGGTGCCAATCACGCCTGCTCTTATGCCATAAGGAGAGCCCTTGTCGAGAGGGCCGAAGAGGCTCAGACCATCACGGGGGTCTTCAACTGCTTGATCATGACGAAAAAGCAGCGTGGGTTCGGGGAAGTGAATAAGCTTCACGGTTGTTCCTCGCTCTCATCATCTTCGTCATCTTCTCTGTCATCTTCTCCGACTTGCTCGTCTTCTGTAGAGACCGTTTCACCATCCTGCGAGACCGAAAGCAGCAGTCGTTGCTTCCGGGTGGGTGGATCGAGGTATGAAACCTCGCTCTCAAACTCATCCGACGCGACTGACACTTCGATAGAGAGCCCACCTCCCGCAGGGATGGACAAGGTGGCGCTCCCTTGAGATAACCAGTGTAGAGTTGCCAACAATCGGTCGCGCCATTCGGGGTTGAACCAGCTTTTGCATTGACGGCGGCGTGCGCTGTGCATCTTGGCGTGACTCGACCACGGCGTCACCCCGTCGCTTGTGAAAATAACGTGCGACGAGATCAGGTATCCGAGATAGGGTGCTAGAGCCGGACGCGCTTGAACCGCAAAGTGCCAGTAGCGCCGACTGCCGTCTGCTTGTGTCGCGTACCCCACGACACTGCGGTAAGTGTTCTTGCCTTCTGCGTTGGTGAAATGAATGTCGAGATTCGGTTGAGCTTCCTTTTTGAAGAAATAGCAATTTGCCCGGTTCGATAGCGCGTATGCCCCCAGAGTGGAAGCGCCGATCCACCGCTCCCAACATTCTCGCAACAGCCGTGACAAAAAGTATCGACCTTTTCGTGGATTAAGCTGACTCTTACCCAGAAGCAAATCGGAAACGAGAAAAGCATTCGACTCCACCACGCTGACCGATTCGCCCAACGCAGGTCTAATGTCATCAGCCGACGCAAAGGTCACGAGATCGATGCCGTCCATGAATCCGGCGTGGGACAGCCGATTATCAGGCTGAACTGGTCCGGTTGTTGATCTCACCAGAGTGTGTAGCCAGACTGACTGCGGGGTCGATTTCACCCGCAAGGAGTTCGATAGGTAGGTCTCCGGCTCTCGCTTTACCCCTCGTTCGGCACTGAACTGTTCTCTCCACCATGACAGGACAGTGGCGGGATTGAAGTTCGGATTCTTCGAAACCTTCTCGCGTTCCAACACTTCGAGCAGTTGCGAATACCCCTTTGCCCAGCTTTTCTCAAACGGGACGGCATTGATGCTGGTCAGAAGAACGTTAATCTCACCGTGGGGCAGGTCGTCAACGTGGAGCGGAACAATGAAATCGTGCAGAGCCTTATCTTGTCGGATGACATTCTTGGCAATCTGCAACTCGTTACGTGGACCGTCTTTTACATTGGAGGTGCGGGAGAGCACATATATGAACTTGGTGGTTCTTGTTCGGATTGCATCTTCCGCGTCTCTCCAAAAATTCTCGCCACCGAGGAGTTTCGTGAGATCGCACCAGACTCCGTAACCGTCCTTCGCTAGTTGCAGCGCCAGCCAACGCGTGAAGTCGTTGTCTTCAGGGTTGGCATGGCTGATGAACAGCATGTCTCGGCTCACTGCTCACCACCCACTGGAGCTAGCAGCGTTGCCCGTGGAGCAAAGTAATTGGGCATGACGACGGTTGCTCCGGCGTCGAGAAGTGAGCCGGGACGGTCGTCGAACGTGCAAACGCGCCTGCCTGCCGCGAGGAGAGAGAGAGCGTCTGCTTCGGTCTTACTGCCGGGCGTAGCATATGGGATCAGGACGTCGTCGGAGATAGTGGCGACAAAGCGATTGCGCTCGGCGGCAAGTTCCGTGGTAACACGCCTGTCATTCTCTCCAAAGGGGGACAGCAGGAGCAACCGCCCGTTGCGAATGGCTTTTTGCCACTCAATCGGAAGCCGGGATGTACTGAGCCTGTGCCCCTGAACGATGATGATTGGGTCTGATCCTCGAAGCAAAATGGGCAGGCAGTCCTTCTCTATGGTTGAATGAAAACCACTGACGATAGCGAGACCTGACCCTCGTACTAGGCGAGCGAAGTCGTAGGTCTTCAGTATCACGTCACCGGGGCACTTCCGAGAGCACACAAGTGCCAACTTCCGGTGGTTCAACAACTGCACCGTTCCCATAGCAGCTACGCTTCGGTTTGCAAGATCAACCTCGTGCGTCTGCCAAGATGTCGTCAGGCTCTTCCTCGGCTTCACTGCCTACCCTGTACTTCAGATCGTAGTTCGTTATGAACTCCAATTCCGTCGATGACAGACCGAACACCTGCGCGAGAGCGATGTCTACCTTGTCGATCACACTCTTGGAGTGAACGGCATTCATCTCGTCATACTCGATCTTATGTCCCTGCTTGGTTGATATAACCTTTCTTGTTGCGTGCCGGGTGAGGCTTCGCATCAACTCGTCTGAAAGACCGCACCAATCGGCACGGTCCCATTTGGCGGGAACTGGAAACTCTCTTACAAAGCCATCGTTGATATGCTCACAATCACACATCGCGCTGTAGAGCCAATAGAATAACGACGAGTTCAGTAGACAAGTTGCAAAGCTGGCAGCCGATTGGGTGACGAAGTGAATTGTTCGTCCATGCGGAGGCTCGATGTGCTTGCCATTGCGCTTGAAAAACGGTAAGCCATGAATTGCCTTCACCCAATATCGGCAAGCTTCCTGATAGTACATCGACCATTTCGAGTCGCTACACGCGAGCGTTCCGAGCACATTCGGGTGGGCTGCAATTCTGTCGTAAAGATCAACTTCAAGCTTCGAGCCGAATTTCGCGATTCGGTGGCGATTCTTCCAAACTTCGTGCTGCACCAACCGGAGTCGTTCTGTGACAGTTGACCTCTCCTGTGAATAGAATCGGTTCACATTTGCGGTTACAAATCTCGATTCAGCGTCCAGAGGGGTTGAAATCAAAATGACAACGGGCATTTCTACGTCGGTGAAGACCGATTGAGGGCGGCGAGGGAACGGTACCGCGTAAACCGTGCCGCGCTGCTGAAGGAGTGCCTGCAACGGTTCCATCCGTTGCGAAGACATCGCGGTCAATTGCACGATCAAGCCGACATTGGCTGTTTTCTTTGCCAGTTTTACAGATTGCTCGAAGACGTAGGCGTACAGGTTTCGGGCAGTGATCGTGTCGAATCGAGAGTCGAGCACGCCATAGCTGACGTTCCTATTCGGATACACGACGTAGGGCGGGTTGCCGATGACAGCATCAAAGCCGCCGTCAGCCAGTATGCGGTAGAACTCCACAAACCAGTGGAAAGGCTGATGGCTCTCCTGCCAACGACTAAAGCCGGACTTGTCGTGAACGCGAATGCGGTACTCGCCCGAAAGATGAAGGTCGAGTTCGTTCCGAAGCTCTGACAAGCGCTTTTGGACTTCTGCCTTGGCACTCGCGAAATCCTTTACTTCATCGCCATACTCAACCTGTAGCTCACGGAAACGCTTGTACGCGAGTTCTGATTGTTGCGCCCGCTCTTTGATGTCTGTCATTTTGTCATCAAAGTCAAGGGTGCTTCC
This sequence comes from Acidobacteriaceae bacterium, assembly GCA_003135495.1. Taxonomy (GTDB): domain Bacteria; phylum Acidobacteriota; class Terriglobia; order Terriglobales; family Acidobacteriaceae; genus Acidiflorens. The sequence continues at coordinate 5,260 of PLBX01000427.1, forward strand.
CAGCACCTCCTTTAGCTCATTCTCAGTGGTAAACCCAACAAGTGTGTTCCCGGCACGGATGTTGAAGTCAATGTCGGGTAGGGGCTCAATTCGCTCGTCGGCGTCCACCTGTGCGACCAGCTTTAAGAAGAGGCGCAGCTTGCAAATTTCAGTCGCCTCTTCCATGATGTCCACGCCATAGAGATTGTTCAGAATAATCGACTTGAGGATGAAATAACGCGGGCTGGGGTGACGAGCCTTGTCATTCATCTCTTTGAGCGTCAGACGGAAGTCCTTGTATTTGTCTGGACTGTGCTTCTCGCTGGAGCGGTCGAGATCGTCTACGAACGCCTGCATCCTGACGAGGCATGTGTCGTAGAGCCGTTCGAGGATATTCAGCGCCGCGAAGAGGAACGCTCCTGAACCGCAGGTGGGGTCAAGAACGGAAATGCTCCGAATAGCCTTGTAGAAGGCTCGAAGGAGTTCCGGTCCTTCGCAGTTGGCGATCACTTCCTCGGCGAAGCGGCGGGCGTCCAGATTGCTTGCGACGAGGTCATCTATGGAACGCATTTCGCCCGTCGCCAGTTTACTGCGAAGGTCTTTGCAGCGATTGCGCCGGGTAACCACTTCGCGCCACGTCTCGGTCGGAAGCGCATACAGGGGATCGGCAGCCCTGTTCCATTCTCCACGTTGCTTCACATCGTTACAGCCCGCTGCGATGCTGCTAGGTAGCTCTTGCTCAAGTCCCCATAGCATAGCCGGGTGGATATAACGGTCTGGATCGGCTTGTAAAAGTAACCATACGGACTGCTGCCCTTCGAACGCAATTTTGCAAGACCTCTGCGCCATGTCGAACAGAGCAGGGATGATTGTGCTCTGACTGATGTACTCAGTGATGTCCGATTTCGTGTAATACGCACCCATCTCTTTTTGGTTAATGTACTTTTCGAAAACATAGCCCAGTACGTCGGGGTTTATCTCGTTTCCCTTTTTTGCCGGGCGATCATCGAGGTGCCAATCGTATTTTTCGAAGAAATCGAATATGCGCTCAAACGCCTTGTCGGGCACTCCGATGTACTTGCCATGAAGTTCCTCTATCCGGTGTTTCAGAAACAGCCCGCCGTTCAGGTAAGGCACCTGTCCCAATAAGCCGTTCACTCCCGCGCTGCGCTCTTCTTTGCGCTTGGCGAAGCCTTCAAAGAACAGCGGGCAAAGAAACTCTTGGTAGAACCTATCTTTGCCCCTGCGCTCGCTTTCGGCGAGCTTGCTGGTGAGGTAGTGCAGGTCGTCCCCAAGGAAACCCTTCTTCTGGATGAAGTAAATGAACATTAAGCGGTTCAGCATTACCGAGACATACCAACGTTGCAGTTTCTCGTCGGGAATTCCCTTAGTGAACTTCAGGAAGGAATCATGCTCCTGCTTGAATAGCTCGTAGAACTTCTTCGTAATCTTCTCGACATCGAACGCTGCACCAACTTTTGCCACTGTCTCAGTAACATTTGCTTCGTCTTCCAGCCCGAACGCTATCGCGTGAAGTTTTTGGATGAGCGCATCGCCGGACTGTCCTGTGTAGAGCAATTGCTCCCTACACGCCGAGGGCTTTCCCGCCTCACGTTTTACCCATTGCCACACCTGAATAGTCTTTGCATGATCGTGGAAGATGATGATGTGTTCACGGGCCGTCTTCGAAACCTGAGTGTCGATTTGTCTGCGAACTGCATACTTGGGAAATTGCGCGTCCGTTGGCGGCACACATTCGTAAACAGCCATGCCCCGCTCTGCCACGGGGATGAGTGTGAAGTTGACTCTGTCTATCTTCACTTCCAAGTTCCGCGCTTGTAGGTGGTTCCACATCAATTCCTGCGTGAAGAGACCGCCGAAGTCGAATGCCTTAAGCCGCTTCAGGATGTTTGCGGACGACGCGGTCATCTTTTCTACTTACTCCCTTGGGACGAGAGTCCGAGCGAGCAAATGATTTGTGGTTCCTGAGTCTCGATCTCTTCTTCGATACGGCACAGGCGAGCTTCGGCTCGCAAGGCAATCGCTAGGTCCGCAAGCTGCTGATCCGTGATGCCAGAACGCAGTTGTCTGTTAAGCGTGTCGGCAGCACTCTGTTGTAGGGGGTAGCGATAGATTTCGTCAATCGCCTTCGCTAACTCCTGAGTCGCAAACAAGGTGCCCTGAATGTGTGTGGAGTAGGTTTTCAACCGCTCNNCGCTCGTAGACCCGGAACCGCGCTCCCGAAGGGCGACCCAACTGCCCACCGATGGATTTCTCTTCCTGAACCATGTGGCGTACCCCCGCCTCCACTAGCTCATGGTGCTTCTCTTGGCGCGGGACGGCTGGGGTGTCAGGAGCACACTCGGCAGCCCTCAAGATGGCAAGTTGCGATTGTGTAACACTCTTCCCTGCGCCATCGATCCAAGCGAGCGAGTCATTCCCATCCGCCGTCCGCATATAGACAAGCACGCCTGTGGGCTGCTCTGGTGCCGGATTGTGTCGCTTGGTCGAATAGACGACGCTCGGCAGATCAGCGATTTGCTTTTGGAGCTTAGGATTCTTGTCTATCGCGTTCTTCCAAATCTGGTAAGCGTATGACGCCAGATCAACCTCGGTGTCCGAATCTTCAAGAATGCCAGAGTTTTCGTTGTACAGGTCGATGATGGGTTGATCCTTCGCGTCGTCTTCAAAGAACGATTCGTCGCTCCCGACAACCTCGGCATTCTCTCGGAGGCGCTGATGGACTCGCCGTCGAAGGTTGATGATCCGCTCCACGCCATCCGCAGGCATGAACGAATTGCAATAAATTGTGTCGGACTTTTGTCCGATACGATCCACGCGTCCCGCACGCTGAATCAGCCGAATGATTGCCCACGGCAAATCGTAGTTGACGATCACGTGGCAATCCTGAAGGTTTTGACCTTCGCTGAGGACGTCAGTCGCGATCAAAATCCGCAACTCGTGCTCAGGCTTCACGACGTCCCTTTTCTTGTTGCTTTCTGGGCTGAATAACCACGCAATCTTGGTGGGGTTCTCGTCCTCACCCGTCACGCCTTCGAGGCGGCTGAGCCCGCGCCGTTTTAGCTGATCCGCCAAGTAGTTGGAAGTGTCAGCAAATTGTGTGAACACGAGAACCTTCTCGTCGCCGTACTTGATGAGAAGACTTTCCAGAGCGTTGAGTTTCGCGTCCTTGGCGGCATCCCAAACACCGCATTTATTGATCACGCGAATTAAGGCATGAGTGTCATTGAGAAGGTCTTGCCGCATGGCGTCTACGAAAAGAGTCGGGGATAGCCACTTGAACCTTTTCTTGAGTTCCGTGGAATATCTCTCATAGACCTCCTTCGCTCGTTTGCGAAAGTCCTTTTCGTCGCGCAGGAATGCCGCCGTCTTGTCCGTTACCGCCTTGCCGCCATCCTGATCGTCGTCGGCTATCAGAAGGTCGTCGAGGTCTTGGTCTCCAATCCTCGCATCGAGAAGTTCAGCGCCCTGTGTCCCGATGGGCACGGGGAGCCCGTTCTCAATTGCATGGAGGTATACGAAGTTTCGCAACACGTGGCGCTCAAGTGATTGAATGAATGCAGGTCCGCCGCTTTCGAGCCGTTTGAACAGGTTCGTCCGGCAGAAACCCATCAAACGTTTCCCAGCACGAGAGAGTTTTGCGAGTTCCTTCGCCTCGGTATCCGTAGGCGGCTGATGTGGCGTAGGGGCTATGTAATTCCCGAGTCCATATCGAGGCAGGGTCAGACCGTTGATCGCATTCACGACTTCGTTGGAGTACAGCCGAGCGTAGGGGTCGTTTGGGTCTTTATCATTGAACTCAAATTTAACCGTCTTTGGGATTCGATCAGGGAAGTAGAACCTTTCACCACTGTCAAACGTCAGGTACTTGCGACCAGTGTTCTCATCCGGCTTCGCGTAATTTTCCTTGATGAACCCACGTGTTCTACGGATGAGATAGAGCCTCATCAATTCGCGCCAATCGTCGGGATACGTGCTCTTTTCAAAAGCCGCAAGAGAACGAACGGGAGCTTGATGCCTCCTTATGAATTCCGTTTCTCCAATCTCCTTCAAGTACTGCTCTGGTCTGATTCCAAGGTCTTGGTCACCAGCAACAAACAACTGCAATTGAGAGGAAAGATCGACATAGGACTTGTTGTACGGCGTGGCGGACAAAAGAATGCACTTGCTGCTGTTCTTTTGGATGTACTCCTGAATCACTTTGTACCGTTTGCCCTCGCGGTTCCGGAGGTTGTGGCTCTCATCGATCAGCACGACGCGGTAACGTGGCAGATTCGGTAGGTCTCTCATTGCGGTGCTGAGCGGAACGATCTTGGCTGCCATGCGGTACTGATGGATGTAGTCCTCCCACATGGGCACGAGGTTCTTCGGACAGATAATCAGAGTCTCAGTCCCATGATCGTCCTGAAAAATCCGTGCCAAGGCAACCGACATCAGGGTCTTGCCGAGACCAACAACGTCGCCGATCACAACGCCGCCGCGCTTGTTCAAGTATTGAGCCGCGATTTTCACTGCTGCCGTCTGAAACGCGAGCAGTTTGTTGCCGAAGTCGCGGGGGACATGGAACTCGGAGAGTCCAGCCCTCGCCTCTTGCGAGAGGTGATACGCCATTTTCAAGTAGATGTGATACGGAGGCAAAACCTCTTGGCGAGCCCAGCTTGCGTCGATGATCTGCGTGAGTTCGTCGGAAATATCGATGCACCACTGGTCGCTCCAGCGATCCTCAAACCATTTTTGGAGTTTGTGGCAGGCGTCTTGATCAAGGACATCTACGTTGAGTTCGCCTTGCTTCGACAAGCCGGGGAATGTTAGATTGCTGCTGCCCAAAAACCCCGTGGCGGGATTATTCGGATCGATTCGGTGTATCAGATACAGCTTTGCGTGTAGCCAGTACCGCAAGAACAATTTTACGACGAGCTTCTTGGCTTTGAGTTGGGCACTGAGCCGCCTGAGACCAGCTTCGTCAACATTGTTGGGAGCACCGAATATCAATTGAGACTTGAACTCCTCAGCTACACGCTTTTTCAACTGTTGAGCCGCTTGAGCGTCGAGTTCGTTGGGAGTATTTGCAAGGCTGAAAGCCCGTCGTAGCTCCTCCTGTGGCATGCTCGACATTCCCACGATCAGGCGGCAGCAAGACCCCTCTCCACCCTGCCACGCCTCGATGAACTCATCGACCAGTTTCCATCCGCGCAGGTTGAAATAACCAACACAAAAATCTGCGCGTTGGGAAATCTTGAGGGTGTCCGTCAGGGCAGGATGCAGTCGGAGATCGATGTTATCGAAGATTCGAGGCACGATAAATTCCCAGAACTCAAGAACTTACCACGACTGAGTGTTCATTGGGTACTCCTTCGACCGAGAACGCCCTACCAGCGTGGTCTGGTATCAGAAACCGGGGACTTACAAGCGACCGCATGCGATTTATCGGGGAACTTGTGCTTGAATAAATAGAGGACACGATCCTTGCTGCGCAATGGGAAAGCTTGCTCTATCCGAGCAACGCTTTCACGATGCCGAGCCACTCCGCATCGAGTGCGTCGCGGCAAACAGGTTTGCCAGCGCGGCTGTACCAGTAAGCCGCGTTGCTGTGATCGCCTTCCTTGCGATGCAGGTAGGCGTGAACCCACGACCCTTCGCGCCCTTCGTCTTGCTGAGCAGACTCGTGCGCTCGCGTCCAATCGCCTTTGGCATCCCACCACAATCCGGCGAGGGCGTGCGTGAGTCCGGCTGGCGGCTCGGTCGCGGTGAGTGATTGACGAAAATCGTCCAAGGTCATTTTCAGCTCAAGTTTGATCATCATGAGTTCACCGGGGCCGACCGTAGTGTCCTACAATGCAGAGCTTATATTCCCGGCCAATTCTCAGTTGAGAAATACTCGAATATCGCGTGAGCCACCACCAAAGCGAAGCGGGCGTCCTGACGCGAGATAGGAGTCGGAGCCTGCGCTGTTGGCATCGGCTGATGAGGGCCGAGATGTAGGAACTGGCGAAACGCGGCGAATGATTCGAGGATCTTGTCGCGGACACCTGCGTGGGTGTGGGTCAAAATTTGCCCCCACGCATCCTTGCCCACGCCTTTTGTCGAGTACGCCTCAGCGATTGCGTCGAACGCAGAACGCAACTCTGTCAACACATGGGGATAGTCACCGATTCGATAAAGTTCCTCAGCCCGTTCCAATCGAGCACGAGCTGTCGCCATTTCCTTGCGGCTGTCTCCGGGGAATTTGATTTCTAGCAGGCGGAGGTCAGACACTCCCCAAGGTTTCAACGCAGTATCAATCCAGTGCGAACGAGGAACAGTGATCTGAAGGCTCATGTCCTGTAGTCGCTCGAACTCGTTCGTCTGTTTCAACGCGACGAGACCTGACAATGTGATTCTTAGAAGCAGGTTGTTCCCGTCGCGGATGTCTTCGATGTGCTTTATCTGCGTCAGTGTCAGAGGCACACTGAGGTTGACGGTTCGGTCATAGGGATTCGGTGTCGAATCTTCGGCGATAGGAGGATGTTCGGCTGTCGCCACAGGGTGATTTTCATTGCCGACGAAAATCTTCCCGCTGACTCTCAGCAGCGTGTATGCGGTCGGGCCGAATGGAAGAAGTTGGAACTTCAGAGGCAAGACCAGTTGAGGATTCGCTGAACTCCCCGTCCCGATAATCTCGGTCGGTTCTAGTCGAACTCGTCCGACCCCATTGCCCTTGACGGTAAAAGATGTTTCGCTCATCGGAATCCTTCCAGACTCAGGAAATCATACCGCGTGCGGCCTGCTGCATCAGGAGAGATAGGGCGGTCTTCAATGCTTCGACTGTGAGTGTACCTGCATTGTGAATGAGGGTTTCCTTCGCCTTGTTCCACAACTTGTCTTCCCTCGCCGCGTCCAAGAACTCGTGCCCCGCGTAAGTCAGCCGCATTACGATGAAGCCGTCCATCATAAAATCTGCTTCGACAAATCCGGCGTCCTCAGCGAGTTGCGCGTGATACCGAACTTCGTCTTCTGAGTGGCCGGGAATTTCGATGGTTGTGAAAGGCCCATTGACTGGTTGCTCCTCAACTCTCAGAAGCAGCGTGCGAAACAAATCCATATCCCGCTTCATGTATCCTCCATCGAGGAAGGTAGCACAACGATGTGGCGAATCAAAGGCGAAAGATGCTACGCTATAGGGAGGCAGTGAGGTACACATGAGCACTCGACCGATGACTGTGCGGCAGGTCGGCTACCCAGACTTCTGGCCTGTTGTGTTGGAACGGCACAAGAAGTTATTCGCTGTGACGCAGACTCTTGGGCCGACGATTGACGACCTGTTCTCTGTAGCCCACACGGAGCCGCTCCATAAGGTCTGTCGTCACCTCGCGAAGATGGTCGCCAATTCACTCGGTGCAGTGTTCCTGCTCGGGATGAACGGATACGGGATTGATGCCATCAAGATTGCACGCACGATGTTCGAGGCGGCTGTCACGATGGCATACCTCAAAAAGCACCCAGAGGAGTTCGACGACTACTTCGATTTTCACTTCATCGTCGCAATGAAGCGGCATCGGTACATGGAGAAGCATGCTCCCCAACATCTCAAGCGGGTGACACCCGAAGGCATCGACTCTATCAAGAAAGGATACGCACGAGTCGAATCGCGATTCGCCGTCAAAAGTCGCTGGAGCAAACGACCTTTCTCGGAGTTATGCGCGGACATTGGCCTTGAGGGACATTACCTTTCCTTCTATGCCCTTGCCTCCAACATCACGCATGCGAATATCAGCGGTGTGATGTCGCAGGCAGACCCGGAGCCGGGAGTATTGGACGTGGACCTCGCCCCCTCAGAGCAGTTTCTGAAAGAGGCATTTATCACAGCACACGGCATGTTCGTGCTGGCGGTCAGCGAATACATTGCACTTGCCCGTCCCGAAAAGCAATCGGTTGCGGACAAGATACTGAGCGATTTCGATACAGCGTGGAAGAACTGACGTGGACGAGGGTCGCAAGCGGGTCGTCGGAGTGATGGCTGCGATTCTGGCGGCTCGGAAACTCGCGCAATATGATGGTGGGAAGCGAGTGCCTGCGACTGTGGCAGCAATATCGGACGCCGTGCGATGGGCTGAGGAGATTATGCGGGAGATTGATGAGAGATGGCCTGCAACGAAGGAAATGAGAAATGCGCCGTAAGAAAGAAATCGAACTTATTGTCTTGGATGCCGCACGGAATGCGGGTGTGCCAATTCCGGCGGGTGAGGAAGAAGGCGAGGAACCAGATTTTCGATTCCACACAGACGCAAGGCATTTGGGGATTGACGTTTCGGAATTAGTACGACCCGCCTGCACGAATCACGGAATCCTGCCGCTAGAGCAGGAGAACTTTCATCAGAAGATTTTGGATGCGGCCCAGAAGCAATGCGAGAAACGAGGTCTGCCTCCGCTCCGCGTTCACGTCTATTTCACCAATCCGAAGGGTAGGAAACAAGACTGGCGGAATTTGATGCAGTCCCTCGTTCACATCGTCGTCGCCAATTATGAGAAAGCCCAACCCGCTTGGAGTCAGTGCGGCACAGCGTTGCCAGACGATTTTCAACACATCCTGATTGTCCGCGACGACGACGCGTGGTGGTGGAGTCCGACAGCAGGAGGAATTTCGCTGTCGCAAATTCCCCTACACCTCGCTTCGCGCATTGCGGCTAAGGAAAAGAAGCTCCCTGCATATCGAAAGAATCTTCCTAGTGGCGCACAGCTCTGGTTGCTGCTCCACAGCGGAGTGACTATCGCCCGGAGCGTCGAAGTGCCACACGGCACCAATGAGTGGAAATTTCCCTTCGAGTTCGACCGTGTCTTCTGGTTTTCGTTCTTGGAACGGGAGTTCGTCGAAATCCATCGGGCTCCGAAGATGGACTACAGGAAGCCGTGGACTCGAATGGAGTTCGTTTGTGAGTGCGGAACGAAATGCCGGATTGATGTCGAGTTGGACGATGGCCAGTTCAGCGGTCGGGTCTATCAGCATCCCTGCGGGAGGACGACAGCGCACTATGTTCCGGGTCGGATAATGGCAATGTGGGAGGAACGACTGGGTGAGTCGGCTGTCGCGAGGCGATGATAGGTGCTGGCGTAGCAGAAGGCAAATTGAAACCTGAACCGAAAGGCTGCTGGGCTGCGGCTCTGCGAGATTGCAGCAAAAAGATGTCCCGCGAACACACGGTCTCGCAGAGCTTGTTTACAAGTGACGAGATTATGGTGCAGGGTTTTCCGTGGTGTTTGCGCGAACCAAAGAAAATCGGCATTGCGAACCTTGTGGCCAAAATCCTCTGCGAGAAACACAACAATTCACTGAGTGAATTGGATACGGCGGCAGTCGATGCCTTCAACGTTTTCCGAGAATCGGTTCGCCTGAATCACGTCCGTGGAAAGCTCAAGAGACCTCCGATTTGGAACATCAAGCGTCTGACGATAGACGGGCCGCGACTGGAACGTTGGTTCCTGAAGACGCTCGTCAATCTGAGCTTTGGGGGTAAGTGGATAATCGGGCGTGGTACTCATCAGGTCGGTAGCGTGTCACCGGAACTTGTCGAAGTGGTATTCGGAGTTCGGCGGTTCGACAACGGGGCGGGCCTCTATACCTCGGCGCGGACGGGCGAAAACATAGATTCGTTCGACCGTGTCAGCGCCACGCCTCTGACGTATGGAGAGCATCTTTGTGCAGGCCGATTCAACTTTCGTGGCTATACGTTCTTCTTGAATCTCCTGCCGGAGAAGTTTCACATGGATGGGGAATCCCACCTGCTCTACCAAGACGTGACTCACAAGTGCATGGTGCAGGGCAGGCTTTCCCACGTCATTTACTTAACGGGCTGGTAGCTTCAGACGTACGCTTTTCGGCAGTACAATGCAGATCGTCACCCGTCTAATTGACTACTAGCGCTGGTCACAAAGGCTGTTCTTGACCTGTGAAACGCCGAGCCGACCCTAACCACTCCGGGCAGCCGAATCGCCGTAGAATCGGCTTCCTGATGGCANNATTGCGATCACGAGCTACGGTTGGAATTGTAGCGCTAACACCCGCCCCTCGTCCGTGAGCCTGAAATACAAAAAGTGCTGCGGCGGGGTGACAGTGAACTGACTGCCCGCCGAATCATCAATTCCTGATGGCATCTTGGTACAATCCCCGGCGAGGGGAACTCATGGCTAACTTGGCTGGTGTAGTCCAGCAGTTGCGGAAAGAGCGGGATCAAGCGGCAAGAGTTGTCGAGCGCCTCGACGCGGCACTCACTGCACTCAATGGCGGTTCATACAGGAGGACAGCAACTCGGCGCACGATTTCGGCGGCAGGACTAGCACGCATCGCGGCTGCGCAGAGAGCGCGATGGGCAAAGCTGCGCGGGAATGCCGGACAGAAACAGAACGTAGTCAGCAAAAAGAAGACGATGTCAGCCGCCGCCCGGAAGAAAATTGCCGCCGCTCAACGAGCGAGGTGGGCGAAGGTGAAGGCTGCTCAAAAGAAGTCGGCTTAAAGCGGAACCATCCGAGGCTTGAGACAGCTAGAACATCCTTCGCGAAGATGCGGAATCAAGCTGATGTTCCTCTACGAGAGAGAGAACCAAAGGGTAACGCTTTTGAGTGTGGTGTTCGCATGGCAGGATACAAGTTGCCGTACAAACCAATTCACTGTGTCCATTTCCAGCCGTGGATAGGTGAGAACTACGAGAAACGTAGACCCCGACTGCTGGTACTGGGGATGTCCCATTATGATTGGGAGGAAAGGGAATGCCCAGAGTACTTCGTTACGAATTGCGTCATCCAAGGCAGGATAAGCGGAGAAGTACGTCAGAGGTTCTATACCAATATCGTTGCGACCTGCATAGGTAGACTTCCCAATGATGAAGACAGAGAACAGTTCTGGCAATCCGTCGCTTTCTATAACTACATTCAAGAATTTGTTGGCAATTCCCCACGGCGGAAGCACGACCCCATACTTTGGGAGAGGGGCGAACCTGCCTTTTTCGCGGTGCTCCGAAGACTCAGACCGGAACTTGTGCTCGTTATCGGTCAAATGAATTGGAACAACATCTCGACACTGTACGTCCCCGCTGGCGAGATGCTCAAACATGCCCCGGAACGGCGCTATGCGGAAGTGTGCAGGTATCCAATTGGCAAGGGTCGTACTGCTCTTGCATTCCATGTTAAGCACACGGCAGCCGGGTTCAATTTTAAAAAGTTCGTTCCTCTGTTTCGCTCAGGGGATAAGCTGGTTCGCAGCGGCTCCGCAAACTAGCCCCATGTCTGCTTAGATCGCCCACATTGATACAATTTCCGGCGAAGGAATCCACAACTGCCCTTGGTTCGCAATGGGAGAATTCTCGCCAACAACGCGAAACGGCGACTGCGAGGAGATCGCCAACCCGTCCACCACCTACGGTCGGCGACGGCGTAACTGGATTGACGCCCACGGTTCCGTCCCCGCCCGCCAAGTTGTCGATGCCTCATGCGGCAACAAGCACTGCATCGCGCTGCGACACTCCTATCTTCGTCCGCGAGTTGAGCAACCGCGCAAGTACCCCAAGATTGCCGAGCGTGTTCACAGGCTGAAAATCGGTCAGCACTTCGATGTTCGGGGCGTGGGCACAGACGAGAGGAGCCGCAACCGATTTCGGTCTGGCTTGTACGCGGCTGCGCGGCTGGACAAGGTTTCGGTACGTGGGCAGGCGGACGGGAGCGTGTGCGTCACGAAGGTCGGGGAGTGGTCTAGCCTGCGAGTCTGAACGCGTGGGCGGAGAGTTATATTGATGTGCGAAGCCCTCGACGATGCCGACGCCTGATGATCTTCGTTGGCTGTTGACCAGCCGACAAACGGTCGGCTGGTCATTTCAGAAAAGGCGAATGGCAGGAAAACAAACGGCGATCATCTCGCGAAGATTTTGCGAATGAGATACGAACCTCTACTCGATTACTGGACATTCAGAACGACTGCTGCACGAACTGCTGCACAATGGCTTCCCAGAACCCCCTAAACTGCACCAAAACCGCTGCACAACGGCTTATATTTCACAACAACATACGCAAGGTTGGGTCATTTCGTAATCGGCAGGTCAGCGGTTCAACTCCGCTCGTCGGCTCCAGTATCTTTATTGTTTCAGTATTTTCAATCGTTCCCTTCCCGGGTTATTCTCGATTTCGGACTGTCTAATAGCTGCTGATCGGCGACTGCCGATTGAATCATGACTCTCGAATCCATGACTCTCGATCCCACGACTCTACTCGCGACATACGCGCGCAACCCCGCATCAGGCATTGGCGAAATCGTTTCGATTTACTCTGCGCTCGCGATCGCTGCCGCCTCGTCGGCGCGAGGGGTCCCCAGAAATGACGAAGACGACGAAGAAGAGGAAGATGACGACAAGAAACATGGGGACGACGAGGAAGAGGATGACGATGGGGAAGGTTATTCGGAGTAATGGCGCTCTGTTTTGCCCGTACCTGCGATGCCCTTGGCACTGCCCGCTGCCGTGTCATTAGGGATGTTCTTCAGTATATTGC
>PLBX01000276.1 GCA_003135495.1 Acidobacteriaceae bacterium
GCGCGTTCGAAGGAAATGCGATTGCCGTTCAGGTCTGTAACTTTCATTCCAAAGATCATCTTGCCGAGCGTGGCCTGGTAGGACGAGCTTTCCATAAGAGCTTCGTATAACCAGGAGCCAAAAAGCAGGAGGATGAAGGTGACGCCGCCCAACATTTGGATGCCGCGATGCGGCAGGCCGGTCATCATTCCGGCCATTCCGAGACCGCCAAAAATCACGCCGATGGGAGCGACCACGACACGCATGATGACGGCATCGATGATGGCGGCAACGACGCGAATCCAGAATCCTCCGTAGCGAACGCCCGTTACTGGAGCGGCAGGGTACGTGGCTGCGGGGGCGTAGAGCGGCGCAGGAGTTGGAGATGCGGGATAAGAGGGAGGCGGAGGGGAGTATGGCGATCCTACTGCTGCCGCTGTATTCGTTGGGGCTCCGCAGCGAATGCAAAACTGGGCCTCTGCGGGATTTTGCGCGCCGCACTTATTGCAGAAGAAGGTTTCGCTCATGACCCGGCACTATAGAACTGCGGCGGCGTATTGTCAAAACTGGCGAATTGGTGTGGTGGTCGAAGAAAAATCTTTACCACAGGGGACACAGGGATACAGGGGGTCACGGGGCCGTTGGTGACCGCAGTGTTGAAGCGTTACCACCACGGGCACGAAGGTACACGAAGAAAATCTCACGAATGTGGGGCTGCAGGTTGAGCCTTGGTGCTACTCCGTGTCTTGTAGGTGTTTCAGAGGAATGCTCTTACTCTGTTCTTACTTTGTTCTTACTATGTCGCGCAACGTTAGTTCCAAGCCGCCGAATTCTGGGTGGTCATTCATGCCGAGGGAATAGGCGATGTCGAGACGATCTCCGGCTAGGAGTTGCTGGCGGTCGCAGGATTCTTTCAGCCGCCATCCCATGGCCTTGAAGGTGATGTTGTCGCGCCATGATGAGGGTGCGGGGGCGGAGCTGTGCGTGGAGGGCCACTTCTCAAACGCGAGAAGTGGCGCACCCCTCGTTGTCACTTCATGATTCCTTTGCGGAAGCGAGGATGCGTCGGGATGGCAGCGGGGAGTGAAGTCTTGCGCCGCAGCGGCGGCGGTTGCGTTGGCGGCTTGCGAGACTCGGAGGCGGACGTGCTTGTCTTTTAACGCTTGGGGAGGCGCCATGAGGCGAACCGCGTGTGCGGTAAAAATTGGTTCGCAATTTCCCATGCCAAAAGGCTCCAGCAAAAGGAGCGCTTGATGAAGTTCGGGCGTGATCTCTCGCAATGATAATTCGCGATCGAAGGCGAGTTGGGATTCAAAGTCGGCGGGCGTGAGGCGCGCTCGGGCATAGGTATCTAGGTGCTGGCGAAGTTTGTCGACATTTGCGCTGGGCAGGGCGAAGCCTACGGCGTGGGCGTGGCCGCCGTAACGCGAAAATAATTCCGGGCAGGATTCGATCGCTTGCAGCAGGTGGAAGGCGGGAATCGAGCGTCCGGAGCCATGGGCTTCGTCGCCGACGCGGGAAATGATCAAGGTTGGGCGGCCGTGGCGTTCTACAACGCGAGACGCAGTAATACCGATTACACCGCGGTGCCAGTCTTCGCCGTCGAGGACTATGCAATAGGCTTCGCGAAGGGCGGGCTCGGCTTCGATACGGCTCTCGATGTTGTCCATGATGCGGCGTTCTTCTTCCTGACGCTCGGCATTGAGCTGATCGAGACGCCCAGCCATCTGCCGGGCACGCTCGATATCTTTTTCGTTGAACAGGTCGACGACGTCGCGAGCGATATCCATACGTCCGGCGGCGTTGAGGCGAGGAGCGAGGCGAAACGCGACTTCGGTTGAGGTTAATGCGTGTCCGTCTCCTAGTTTTGCAACTTCGAGAAGCGCTCTTAGGCCGACATTGACGGGGCGGCGCAGGCCTTGCAGTCCGAGCTTTGCGAAGACGCGATTTTCTCCGAGCAAGGGGACGGCATCGGCTATCGTGGCGATGGCCACAACTTTCATGAACGACATCAGCAGGCGGGATTGATCCTTGTCATCGAGATGGCGCTGCATTAATCCCTGTGCCAATTTGAACGCCACGCCTGCGCCGCACAGATACTTGCAGGGATAATCACAGCCGTCCTGATTGGGATTAACAACCGCGAGCGCGTGCGGGATGCCGTCGACGCCGGGCAAGTGATGATCGGTGACGATGAGATCGACTCCGGTGCGACGGGCAGTTTCAGCGGCGGCGAAGGCGCGGATACCGGTATCGACGCTGATGATGAGCCGCACGCCATCGGCGGCGGCGCGCTCGATGATCTCGTCGCGCATGCCATAGCCTTCGCGGATGCGGTGCGGGACGTGGAAATCGGCGGTCCCTCCGCAAAGCTCGATGGCGGTTTTGAGAATAACGATGGCGGTGGTTCCGTCCACGTCGTAGTCGCCATAGATCAGAATTTTTTCTTTGCGCTCTAAAGCGGCGTCGAGCCGGTCGAGGGCAGCCTTCATGCCGCTCATTCGCATGGGATCGTGAAGGTCTGCGAGTGAGGGCAAGAGAAAACGCGCGGCGACTTCGGCATCTTCGATTCCGCGGGCCACGAGAAGATCGGCGAGCACACTCAGGGCGGATGGAGCGATTCTAATATCCGAAGCGCACAAAGCGGCCGCGAGCACTTGCGCTTTAGGAGAATTCAGTGGATTGGCAGTCCATCGCATAAATAAAGGTCAAAGGTCTGAGGTCAGATTGCAGAGGTGAAAGTTCTTGAATAACCTCTGCAATCTGACCTCAGAC
>PLBX01000313.1 GCA_003135495.1 Acidobacteriaceae bacterium
ACAGATTTAACCCGGGGAGTAGTGCGCCCGTCTCCAGAGACGCGCAACCCGATTTCTATTCTTTGAAAACTGTCGAATCGGATCGGAAACTGGAGAAATATTCCTGCTAAGTCCAATGCGATCAGGACTTTACCTCTAACTCCCACGCGCTCAGGACTTTGCGAGGAAATTCTCGCTAAAGTCTTGATTCTAATATACCGCAGGGGGGAGGGGGGTACCCCCACACCGATTTCTACTTGGCAAAAGCTTCTTTGTTTACGACGTAGGGCATCTTTGTAATATCCCCGCCGTAGTTCCCTTCCAGGACGTCGATTAGGCCTTGGACGCAGCGTCCGGCCATGCCTTTGTTGGGATCGGGAGAGAGGCGCGTGATGCGGGCGGCGCTGGCGAAGTGTGGAAGCAGGCGGCAGCGGTCGGCGATGGCGGGATCGCGCAGCGGCGAATCGGCGGGCAGAGGCTCTTTTGCGTAAACGTCGAGAGCGGCGCCGGCGATCCAGTTTTCGCGCAGGGCGCGGGCCAGCGCTATCTCGTCGACGACGGGGCCGCGGGAAGTGTTGATGAGCATCGCTGTGGGCTTCATGGCGCGCAGCGTGGTTTCGTTGATCAGGTGATAGGTGGGCGTGCCGCTTTCCCCTTCGCGCACTAATGGGACGTGCAGGCTGATGAAATCGGCCGTGCGCAATGCCTCTTGCAAGGATGTGTAGCGAATCGAAGTTTTTTCGCGGCTGATGCCGCGATGGAAGCGCAGATCCATGGTCTCCTGAATCGCTTTGATGTACTCGTGATTCTCATACGCCGGATCGAAGCAGAGGATGTTCATGTCGAGCCCGGCGCACTTTTTGATTAGCGCAAGACCGATGCGCCCGGTGCCGATCACGGCGACGGTTTTGCCGGTGACTTCATCGCCTAGAAACGGCAGGTAAGGATGCCAGTATCCCCATTGATTGTTGCGCGTCAGATGTTCGGCGGGCCAAAGTTTGCGGGCCAGCGCGCCCATGAGAAAGAAGGCAAATTCCGCTGTGGCTTCGGTCAGAACGTCGGCGGTATGAGTGAATGGGATTTTATATTTATTGGCGTCGGCGCGGTTGATGTTGTCGAATCCGACAGCAAGTTGCGCAACCACTTTGAGCGTGCCTTTTCCGGCAGCGAATACTTCGGCGTCGATGGGATCGCGCAGGGTGGTGATCAAACCGTCGATTCCTGACTTCACTTTCTCGACGATCAAGCTTTTCGGTGGCGCTTCGGGCTGAGGATAGACTTCGAGGTCATAGCCTTTCTGACGAAGAATGTTCAGCGCGTCATCTCCAATATCACACGTGGCAAAAACCCGGAGTTTTTGGCTCATGGGGGAACAGTGTATCGCAGAGGGGATTCGGTAAGCTGTGTGAATCGATGATCTTTTGGAAAGAGCTAAATCTTTACCACGGAGGACACGGAGGTTTCACGAAGGTCACAGGGAAAATTCTTAGCTTCCCGAGAGTAGGCATGGACGGGCGAGGACGCCCGTCGCTCCATCGATATTTATTTCGATTTACGTCTTTGGATTACGTTTTTGATTTATGTTTCTTGTCTTTCGGGGCGGGGAGGGGCTGAGGCAGCTTGCGCGTGATGACGAACGTCGGCCCCCAGCACCCAGAAAATGACGTCTTCGGAGATGTTGGTGGCGTGGTCGGCGACGCGTTCCAGGTTACGCGCCACCAGAAGCGCATCAAGCGCCTGTTGAGTGACTTGCGGCTCTTCGTTCATCTTACGCACGAGGACTATAAAAGCCTCGTCGCGCATGCGGTCGACGACGTGATCCATTTCCAGGACGGCCTGCGCCAGTTCGGCCTTGCCTTCCACGAATGACTCTAGGGCGCGACACACCATGGCGCTCACTGCCGTGGCCATGCGAGCGATGTCGACCGGCAATTCGACGGCGGGCAACTCGATCATGTCCATTACGCGCTCGGCGATGTTTACGGCTTGATCGCCAACGCGCTCGAGATCGGCATTGATTTTGGTGACCGCGAGGATGAAGCGCAGGTCGGTTGCCGCGGGTTGCTGCGTGGCGAGTACGTCGAAGGCCATTTCGTCGATCTCGCGCTCGGCGGCATTGATCAGGCTCTCGTTTTCAAGAACCAGCTGGCAGCGTGTGAGGTCGCGCTCGGTGTAGGCCTGACAAGCGCGTTCTACCGCCAGTTCCGCAAGACCGCCCATGCGGAGCAGTTTTTCCCGCAGGTCCTCCATTTGCTGTTGAAAGCGCGTGCGCATTATCCGAACCTTCCTGTGACGTAATCCTCCGTTCGTTTGTCCGAAGGTTTGGTGAAGATTTTTTCTGTCTTGTCGAATTCGATCATTTTGCCCAGCAGGAAAAATCCCGTGAACTCCGCCACCCGTGCCGCCTGTTGCATATTATGCGTGACAATCACGATTGTGTATTGCTCTTTTAATTGGAAAATAAGTTCTTCGATCTTGCCGGTGGAGATGGGGTCGAGCGCGGAGCAGGGTTCATCCATGAGGAGGACTTCGGGCTGGACGGCTAGCGCGCGAGCGATGCACAAGCGCTGCTGCTGGCCGCCAGAGAGGCTGGCGCCCGACTTTTTGTGGAGTGAATCTTTTACTTCATCCCACAGCGCGGCGTTGTGCAGCGATTGCTCCACGACCTCATCCAGTTGCTTGCGCTTACGAAATCCATTGAGTTTCAGGCCGGCTGCCACGTTGTCATAAATCGACATCGTCGGAAACGGATTNNCCAATGTGCACCGTGCCTTCTACGCGAGCCTCGGGAATAGTCTCGTGCATGCGGTTCAGGCAGCGAATAAATGTGGATTTGCCGCAGCCTGACGGGCCGATGAGCGCGGTGGCGTGGTTCGCCTGCACGACGATGTTGACGTCGAACAACGCCTGCGTCTTGCCGTAAAACGCGTTGAGGTGCTCGACTTTAATTCCGACGCCCATAGAGGACCTAAGCTCCCGACAGAGTTCCGTGCCGCACCGCGATACGCACCGCAGCAACCGCGCTGACAATGAGGACGATCAATACGAGCGCGCCCGCCCATGCCTGGCGATGCCACTCGTCAAAAGGCGAAATGGCGTAAGTGAAAATTTGAAGCGATAACGCGGCGGTGGGTTGGTCCGTTTTCCAGTTCCAGAATTGATTTCCGAATGCGGTAAAAAGAAGTGGGGCGGTTTCTCCGGCGACTCGTGCAAAGGCGAGCATAACACCGGTAATAATTCCGGACGTCGCCGTGCGCACGGTGATGGAGAGGGTGGTGCGCCAACGCGAAACGCCCAGTCCATAGGCGGCTTCGCGCGTCGACTGCGGCACTAACAGCAGCATCTGCTCGGTGGTGCGCGCAATGGTCGGAATCATCATGATGGCCAGAGCGACTCCGCCGGCGAGTGCGGAGAAATGCTTTTGCCGCATCACGACTAATCCGTAGGCAACGATGCCAACCACGATTGATGGCACGCCGTTCAGCACGTCGGAGACAAAGCGCACCATATCGCCATAACGATTGCGGCCGTACTCTGAAAGAAATATTCCAGCGCCGATGCCCAGGGGAACGCCGAGCGAACTTGCGATTGCAAGAATGACCATCGAGCCAACGATGGCATTCGCCATGCCGCCTCCGGCCTCGCCAACCGGCTTGGGCGTTTGCGTCAAAAACGCGAGGTTGATGGAGCCGATTCCTTTGTAAACCAGATAGGTAAAAATGGCGACGAGCGGAAGCAGGACAAGCAACACAGTGAGCACGGCGACGCCGGTCATCGCATGATCCGTCACTCTTCGCCGCAAGCTGATGGGCGGAAGTGTGACTTCTGGGATCATGATCGGGGTCGGATTAGCGATTTGATAAGTCATGCAGATTAGACGACGCTTCTTGCCGGTTGACCTCGCGTCACGCTCCACACCATGAGGCGCGCCAACGCGTTCACTACGATTGTCACAAAAAATAATGTCAGGCCGATTTCGATGAGCGCCGAAAGATAGAGATCGCCAGTGGCTTCGGTAAATTCATTTGCCAGCACGCTAGCCATAGTGTATCCGGGAGCGAATAGCGACTTCGCAATCTCGGGACGGTTGCCGATCACCATGGTGACGGCCATGGTTTCGCCGAGGGCCCGGCCCAAGCCCAGGATGACCGCGCCTACAATTCCGGCGCGCGCGTTACGCAACACGCCCATGCGAATCATCTCCCAACGCGTTGCTCCCAGAGCGAGGACCGCTTCGCGCTGATGCTGTGGAACGACGGTCAGCACTTCGCGAGTGATCGACGAGATAATCGGGATGATCATGATGGCGAGGATTATTCCGGCGGCCAGCATGCCGATGCCATAAGGCGGCCCGCTGAAAAGCCCCGTCCAGCCCAGCGTTTTAGCCAGGAAGGGCTGCACGTATTCGCGCAGCAGCGGGACCATTACGAAAATCGCCCATAGTCCATAAACCACACTGGGGATTGCAGCAAGAAGTTCAGTAGTAAAGGAAAGGATTCCGCGCAGGCTGCCGGGGCACATCTCGGTGATAAACACGGCAACGCCCAAGGAGAGCGGAATGGCGATGACGAGCGAAAGCAGCGACGAGACAATTGTGCCGTAGATAAACGGTAGCGCGCCGTATTGGTCTGAAACCGGGTTCCAATCCGACTGACCAAAAAATTTCCAGCCAAAAGCGTGCCAGGAAAGTTGCGAGCCCACAATCAGTTGATAAACGATCAAAGCCAGCAGCGCTACGACGGCGAATCCACAGAGGCGCATTGCCCAGGCAAAAACGGCGTCGGGAATTTCGCTGACTTTTCCCTGCAACAGCGGCGCTCTGGCTTCGATTTTCAGGGCAGCCTTTGTCTCCCGCTCCGGTTCGGGAGCGCTGAAACGCGGCCGGGGCAGGGCTTG
>PLBX01000273.1 GCA_003135495.1 Acidobacteriaceae bacterium
CCGTTTCACAATATGGCGTTGATGTCGCCTGCTACCGCGCCTGACGACGTCGACTATCACAGCAAAGTGTTCCGCGAAGCAGTTCGCGATCTGATCGGATAGCTTCCCTTGGCGCGGGGGGGCGCGGACGACTCGCCCGCGCTGCCTCTGATACTCTTTCTCTTCATTCCTCTTTTGCATGAAATTGTGCATGAAGTTTTGCATGAAGCGATTTGCTAAACAACTCGCCGTGCCGGC
Organism: Acidobacteriaceae bacterium; assembly: GCA_003135495.1. Taxonomy (GTDB): domain Bacteria; phylum Acidobacteriota; class Terriglobia; order Terriglobales; family Acidobacteriaceae; genus Acidiflorens. The sequence goes on from PLBX01000273.1 coordinate 238, forward strand.
GGCACTCTGCCTGATTATGGCTGGTTGTGCTCAGGTTGGGCCGCCCAAGCCACCGTCATTAGAACTTCCGAAACCGCCGACTGATCTTCGCGCCAGCCGCAAAGGGAATAAAGTAACTTTGATCTGGAGCGAACCCACTCTCACAACCGATCGTCTGGCGGTTCGATACTTGGGTCCGACATTGGTGTGCCGCAATCTCAAGTCGGAAATTACCGCTTGCGGAAATCCCGCCGCCATATTGCCCGTACCCGCTTCCGTGCCTGCGCCGCGAAAAAAGTCCTCCAAACAAAAGGCACCGCCTCCGATCCCGCAGACTTACACCGATACCTTGCCATCAGGGTGGCTCCAACTAGATGCATCGGTCGACGTTATCTACGCTGTGGAGGTTTTGAGCCGCAACCAGCGCGGTGCGGCACTATCGAATCTCGTGCGGATACCCGCAATTTTGACGCTGCCTCCGCCAAACGACTTGTCCGCAGATTTGAGCGGAGATGGCGTCGCCCTCACATGGACAAGCGACGGCGAACCACCAAATACTTTGGCCAGCTCTTCGAACAAATCGAATCCTCAATTCCGCTATCGCATTTACCGCCGCGAAGAAAGCTCTGGCAAAGATGCCATCGCTGGCGAAGTTCCTGTAGGGGAGGCCGGTCCTGCTCATTTCACGGACGCGGGGTTCGAATGGGAGAAGACTTTCCTGTACCGCATCGCAACGGTGAGCGTCGTCAATCGGCCCGAAGGCGAAGTGCAGATTGAAGGAGATGACAGTTCCTCAGTGCGCGTCGTTGCCCACGACATCTTTCCTCCCGCGGTTCCGACAGGACTGCAAGCGGCCTATTCGGGTGAGGGACAAAAGCCGTTTATCGATCTCATCTGGGCGCCAGTTACAACTCCCGACCTAGCCGGATACAACGTTTATCGCAGCGACGCCGCAAACAAGGCTACGGTCAAGCTGAATACGGACCCGATAAAGTCGCCGTCATACCGCGACCTTGATGTCGCTTCCGGCAAAACCTACACCTATTCGATCTCCACCGTGGACGTGCGCGGCAACGAAAGCCAAAAATCTGACTCCACCAGCGAGGCGACCCCATAAGACTTTGGTGGGAGCGTGAGGGCGCCCCCGTCGCGAGTATACCCTCAGGAGGCGGGGTCCCGGCTATACGGTTCCCCCTTCGTGTCCTTCGTGGTTGAAGAGCGTAAACCACAAAGGACACGAAGGAATCCCACAAGCAAAGTTCGTCGTATCGTCGTCAGCAGATCTTCCAGAGTTGGTTGCTAAAATTTTTCGCTCCGCACTCAAATTTCCTCGGCAATCTTCTCCTCACGATCTAAAAATGTGTTTAGATATTTCTCAGATGAAATATTGTCGATTCAATCTCAACGGTTCTGCCCAATACGGCTTAGTCGAGTCGGTAGCGGGTAACGAAGAAATCACTCGACTCCTTAATCAGGCTCCGCACACTAGCGACGGGGACGTCGAAGGCCTTCCCAGCCGCCGTATGGACCGTATCCCGCTCGCGCAAGCGTCGCTTCTGCCGCCAGTGCAACCTTCAAAAATTGTTTGCGTGGGCCGTAATTATCGCGAGCATGCCGCCGAAATGGGCAACGAAGTTCCGAAGGAGCCGCTCTTGTTTTTCAAGCCGCCTTCGTCCTTGCTGCCGACCGGCGGCACTATCGTTCGCCCCAAAATTACGGAGCGAACTGATTATGAGGGCGAACTGGCTGTCGTTATAGCGCGTCGCTGCCATCAACTCGCGGACAGTGAAGATGTACGCCCGTACATCCTGGGGTATACCTGCCTCAACGATTTCACCGCGCGCGATCTGCAGAAAAAAGAACCACAGTGGGTGCGTGGCAAGGGATTTGATACTTTCTGCCCGGTCGGACCAGTGGTCGCAGATGGCCTCGATCCCTGGTCCGGCGTGCAGGTTGAAACACGTGTCAATGGCGAGGTGCGACAGTCCGGCAACACGCGGGATTTTATTTTCACGCTGGATTTTCTGATCCGCTACATTTCGCAAATTATGACGCTCGAACCAGGAGACCTGATCGCGACTGGCACGCCGCAAGGTGTGGGTCCGGCAGTCGGCGGCGATACCATCGAAATTTCAATCGACGGCATTGGCAAATTGAATAATCGCGTCAATCAAGATTAGTGGAGGGATGGGCCTCGTCGCTCGTCCAAACTGAGCGGCGCAGTTCGGCGGCGGTAACAAACTCTAGACTCGCTTCGGAGAAACATGGAAAACTCTGATGGTTTCGACCTTCTAAGAGCAGGCGACATCGATGGACTCCAGAAACTTCTAGAACAAGATCCCGCATCTTCCGAAGCTCGCGACGGGACGGGCGTCAGCCTGCTAATGCATTGCCTCTATCGAGGCCGCCGCGACACAGCAGAATTAACCGAGAGTAAAAGGAAGTCGATCGACATTTTCGAAGCAGCCTCCCTCGGACGTAACGAACGGCTCAAGCAGTTGCTGAGCGAGAATTTTGACATCAACTCGTATTCCATAGACGGCTTCACCGCGCTGCACTTCGCCTGTTTTTTTGGCCAGCCCGAAGCGGCGCGTCTGCTGGTAGAAAACGGAGCCGACGTCGATGCAGTGGCAGCGAATCCGACGAAGGTCATGCCGCTCCACTCCGCCGCATCTTCTCGTAATCTCGAAGCGGTCCGCCTCCTGCTGGAAAACGGCGCGCCGGTGAATGCGCGTCAGCAGGCGGGTTGGGTTTCGGTACATGCCGCAGCCCAGAACGGAGATCGTCCGTTAGCGGAGTTATTGCTTCAATATGGCGCCGATCCGACGCTGGCGAATGATCAGGGGAAGACACCCGCCATGGTTGCCAGGGACCAAGGTCATAACGATTTGGCCTTTTTTCTGGAACGTTTGAGATAGAGAGGCAGACCGAACTAATGCCGCTGCTCCCTGCAATCCAGTATAATCGCTATATCTCATTAATTATAAAAGACTTGCCTTGGGTTTGATGGCACGGATCAAGTTCCGGCCGCAGCAGTTTGTCCCATTACGCAACGCTTAGAAAAATCCAGCGTCCTATCTTGTCGGCCGCTCTGAGCATCAAACCATTTATAATTGGGTAACTGTTTTTCAGCAGCCCGATTCGCTGATCGCTAAAGACCAGTCAAACATTCGAGTTCAACAATTTCGAGTCAACCAATAAAGAGCGAAAAACAAATT
>PLBX01000455.1:0-9866 GCA_003135495.1 Acidobacteriaceae bacterium
GAAAAGATAACCACCCAAACGATAGCGGAGATGCGTGGAAACCACAGCTGGATATAAGTGGCCGAGGCCACCATCTCCGCCCCAATAGAAACCGCAATGGCCAGCCAGTAGCCAGCCCGTGAAATAAACCCGGCCCAACGATTGAGATAAAGATCCCCATAGACCCCGAAAGATCCTGCCGCAGGATGAGTACTGGCAAGTTCGCCGAGCGCCAGAGCGACGGTCCAACTAATGAACGCCGCAATAACGAAGCTCAGAATTACGGCTGGCCCGGCGAGTTCGATGGCTGCTGCGGTGCCCAGCAGCAGTCCCGTACCAATGGAACCGCCCACGGCGACCATGGTCATTTCGCCGGCCGTCAATTGATGGCGGAGNNGGATTCTCTGTTACCGGAAGCTGGGTTCGAGCCTCGAGCGGCCATATGCGCTCGTATACCGTACACCAGGAGCGGAGAGCAAGAGGCGGGAAAAGGTCAATGGGCGCGGTTGGTTACGTTGTTTCGGTTGCCAGTGCCGGATTCGTTTCGGTGAGCTCTGATTCAGGCAATCCAGCTGCGGGACGGGCGACGACGACCCGGTCGCGACCAGCGCGCTTGGCTTCGTAGAGAGCGTCGTCAGCGAACTTGAGGAGCAGGTCGAAGCGATCTGTAGTCTCATCGAAGGCAGCGACGCCGATCGAAACGGTAATTGTACTTGTGGTCTGCGCGTCGGGGTCGGCGCGGTGTCCCCTGAATCGGCTGCAGATTTCCTCAGCGCGCGCAGAGGCCTGTCGAAGGGAGCACTCGGGCAGAATGAGGGCGAATTCTTCCCCACCATAACGGCAGGCTACGTCTTCGGCGCGGATGCAGCGCTGGAGAGTCTCTCCGACAGAGGCCAACGCCCTGTCGCCGGCGGAGTGTCCGAAGGTGTCGTTATAGCGTTTGAAGTGGTCGAGATCGAGCATCATGACGGAGAGGGGGCGGCGTTTCCGGCGAGCGGAGTGGAGTTCGCGATCGAGGAACTCCTGCATGTAGCGGCGGTTGTACAGGCCGGTGAGGGGGTCGCGGATCGCCTCCAATCGGAGAGATTCACGGAGGTTAAGATTGGCAACCGCGACCGCGATGTATTCGGCGACGGTGGCCGCGATCTGACCGCGCCGAGCAAACGAGTCGGAGTCCAGGTAGTAGTCGGGAGCCGGGGATAGAGGATCATTGTTCTGGATGGACAGGATTCCCATGGCTTCGCCGCTGGCGACGAGAGGAATGCAGACCGAAGGGCCTTCCCCAAGCAGGTGAGAGCAACGCGGGTCAGAACGTCCACCGGGGTGAAGGTGGGTGCGTCCGCGGCGAACTGCCCAGCATTGTTCGGGCGTAAAGATCCGGTCGGTGGGACAGATTCCCCATTCGGAGACGGACTCAAGGCGGTCTTTGGAACGGCTGAGCAGGGCGATGGATCCGGATGCTCCTGGAAAAAGACGGCGCAAGCGCTCCGGGATGAGGCGAAAGACTTCTTGCCTGGAGGCGCAGGCCTGGAGGAGGCTTCCGAGTTCGCTGATCTGGGTAATTTCGGCGGTTTGGCGATGGGCATTGTCGAGCAAGAGACCGACTCTTTCGTGGGAGGCCGTCAGGTCTTTTTGCGCGGCTTTGCGTTGCGCGATTTCCTGCTGCTGGTGGAACTGGGTAAGGGCCAACCGCAAGGTGAAAGCGAGTAGCGATGCAGCGATCGCCACGTCCGTGAGGACTGATCCGTAAACCTGTTTCCAGCGGTCCATCAGCAAACTAATACCGCAGAGCATCGCAACCAAAACCAGGTTGGTGACGAGGAAGCTGAGGAAATTCGCGGGCTCCGCGGTAGGCGGTGGCTCGGGAGCAGGGGGCCAAGTAAGGGCGATAAGCCCGGCGACGACCTGAGGAATCGCCCAGCACAGGTTGAACCACACGGCGGCGGTGACATAGTGGTTCAGGTCGATCCAGTCACCGATGAAGGTTGCGACCGCGCAGACGAGCAGGAAGAGCGCCAAGCGGCGCAGGAGGCTGCGGTTGCTGACAATGCCGGCGAACTGCAGGCGCACGAAGGCTGCGATCAGCAGGAGCAAGCTTTGCGCGTTGCTGATGTCCAAATTGCGCAGGAGCGCGTCGGCGGGCAACATGCGCTGCACAGGGACAAAGAAGAAGGTGGAGTAGACGAGGCCAACGACGATCGCGATCTGGAAGAGATCGAGGAAGATCTCGGACTTTACACGCGCGCACCTGTTTCCCGCCGGAAGGAACAGCATCATCACTACTGGGGCGCCATAAAGGAAGTAGAGCAGGCGCCAGGTGGAATCAGACAAGATAGTTTGGTCAAACAGGGCTCCGTAGGCTTGGAGGGCTGTTGGAACGAGCAAGACCACGAGGACGGTGGCGAACAGGAACCAGAACAGGGCAGCGATGCCTTGCGCGCGCCGGAATGCTGTCCAAGTGCAAGCGAGCGCGAGAAAACTACTAAGAACGACGCTGGACAAAGCAACGCTGAGTCCCGAGCGCCCGGTTCCGAGCACGAGGAAGCCGAGCACCTGGGCGAAGGCAAGAGCCGCGAAAAGAATGCCCGCGAACCAAGGTTGGCGGAGGTTCGCGAACGCAATGAGGCGGAAGCCACGAGAACCGTCGAATTTAACTGGCTTAGCTATCAATTGGCGAGAGTTACGATCACTTATGGTTGCATCGGCTGGAACAGGGGAAATCTTAAATCTTCACTCTGTTTCGCGAATCTTCTTTCTGTTTCGGCCATTGCGATTTTCAATCCGAGATTTGAATAGTTTCGCTGAGCGATTCTGCATTTCCAAGACGCCCCAACAATCTTCACGGGTTAAGACCTGCAGCAAGTATGAGGTTCCTATCGGGACTGAAGCATGGGAGACGACCTTCGCATGACTTTCGTAATCGGATGAGGGGCGATGCGCGTTGCTGGGCTCCGTGGCGGCTCCTAGAATCAAGGCGGAATCATTGTCGCAAGACCACCCATGTCGGAAAACCCTAATCGTGCCGAAATAGCCCGCCGCGTCGAAAAGGCGGAAAAGCTCTTGCAAAAGGGTAAGACGGCCGACGCCCTCGCGGAATACCTGCAAATCCTGGAAAGCGATCAAAAGAATGACAATGTCAGGCAGATGGCGGCCGATTTATGCCTCTCATTGAACAAGGGGCCGCAAGCCGTCAAACTGCTCGGAGAGCTGTTTGAACGCCAGGTGGCAGCAGCCGACGCGACCCGCGCCAGCCTCACCTACAAGAAATTGGCGCGATACGCTAATCCCTCGTGGGAGCAGAAGGTTCGGTTCGGCCAGTTGCTCGAACAATCCAATAAAAAACTGGCGATTGGAACTTACGAAAACGCGCTCGAAGAACTGCAGAAACAGGGCCGCAAAGAAGAAGGATTGCTGGTTCTGCGGCGCATAGTCAATCTTGATCCATCACAGCCCAACCATCTCCGGATGGCCGAACTTTCGGCGGAATTGGGCGAGCACGTGATGGCCGCCCAGTCATTTCTGCAATTGGCGGAACTTACACAAAGTTCAGGTGGGACCGCTGCGCCCTGGTTCGAGCGTGCCTATTCCGAGAATCCGACCGATGCGAATATTGCTCTCGCTTATGGCAAGAGCCTGCTGGCTCGAGGTGAGGCGGGCGCTGCAATTTTCATTTTCGAGCCGCTTGTGCAATCCCCGGACGCGTCGGTTGAGTTGCGCGAGCTGTATGCGCAAGCGCTTCTCTCTGCAAATCGCTGCCTCGAAAGCGAACCGCTAATCTGGCAAATGTTTGAGCAAAATCCGGCTCGCATGCATCAGGTCGTGAATCTGATTGGAAAGATGATCGATTCTGATCTCGATGCGGAAGCAGTCGAGTTGGCCCGCAAGCTCGAAGCCTTCCAGCGGCGCCGCGGCGAACGGCGTTCGTTCATTACAACCATGCAGGAATTGTTGGCCACGCACCGCCCATCGGCAGAGATGCTGGAATTTCTAGCCGAACTCTTTAATGCAACCAATCGCGAATCAGATTACGCGCAGGCGCTGCTGAAGCTCTTTGATCTCTATTGCACGAAACACAATTACCAGAAGGCTGGAGAATGTCTGGACCGCGCCGCTGAAGTCGATCCCTATGAGCCCGGTCACCAAAAACGCTTGGAAGCGTTGCGAGGCAAAATCGACGACCAGCGTTTCAACGGTATCGCATCGCGTTTTGCCGCGTCGAAGAAGGAGCCTGAGCAGACCGTCAAAATTCAGGAACCAACGTTAGGTGCAGCCGCTCTGCAAGACCTGATGCTGCAAGCTGAGATTCTCGTGCAATACGGAATGCGCACCAAGGCCATCGAGCGCCTCCAGCGCATTCAGGAGCTTTTTCCCGGCGAGGAACAGCGCAACCAGGAACTGCAGAAACTCTACATCGCAGCCGGTATCGAACCGAAATACGCGAAGTCTCAGAACGCTGCGGCGCAAGCTGCCACATCGCCTGCAGCTATCGACCAGCCAGCAGCGGCCGTCGCACCATCTGCCGCCCAGTCGGCAAGCGATGTAGCTGACGTTAGCAGCCTGGCGAAAGTGGCTGAGATCACGCGTAAGCTCTACCACCAGGGAAATGCGGAAGGAGTCTTAAAAACCGCAGCCAACGAGATCGGCGCCAACTGGCGAGCTGCGCGCTGTATAGCTGCCCTGCGCAAGCCCGGCCTGCCGCCCTCGAGCGTCCAGGAGTATCACATGGACGCGTTGATCCCAGCCAGTTCCTCGGCCCTGGTAAGTCTGGTGGAACCGCTGCAGGACTTGGCCGTGACGCGCGGCACCGTGACCATCAGCGACGCGAAAAATGCTCCGGAATTAGTAGGTGTACGCAAAGCCATCGAAGAGTTACAGATCGAATCGTTGCTCGCTCTTCCGTTGACCGAAGGCAACGACCAGATCGGCGTGCTGATCCTGACTCAGGACAAGAGCCGGACTTGGAAGCCTTCCGAAGTGCTGGTGATTCGTACCTTGAGCGATCAGGTATTGATCGCCTTGAACAACGCCGGACTGCGCCGCTTGGTAAAGAATCTTTCCGTGACCGATGAGAAATCGGGACTGTTGAAGCGTGCTTCCTATCTCGACCTGTTACAAGCGGAAACCCGGCGCGGCTTGCAGCAGGGAACCGCCGTAACCGTGTTGCTGATGAAGTTTGGACGGCGCAGCGCCCTGATCCGAGAACACGGCGAGCAGGCGGTGACGGCCGTAATGGAGCAAATTGGCCAGCTCTTTTCCGGAAACATCCGCTCCAACGACCTGGCATTTCGCTATGAAGCAACCACGGTCGCGCTGGTCTTAGGCGATACCGGAGAAAAGGAAGCCTTGCTCGCAGTGGAAAAATTAAAGCGTCTCCTTGCCGAAGTCCGTTTTCCCGGCAAAGATAAAGCTGTCGAGTTCAGCGCTGGCCTAGCGCAGGCAGTCATGCGCCAACATTTCGATCCGGTCGACATCGTCACGGAAGTCGCGAACCGCGCCGATCAAGCCATGGAATTGGCCGTAGCTCAAGGCGTCGGAAAAATCGTGAGCCAGCCTCCGCAGTTCGCCGCCGCTGCAGCCATGGCGTAAAGTCAGTTCTCAGTTCTCAGTTCTCAGTTCTCAGTTCTCAGTTAGAACGCTCGTTAAAGGGTTGTTGCTTTTACTGAGAGCTGCACAACTGACAACTGAGAACTTCTCGCCCCCTCCTGTTAAACTCACAAGTTGGCCTCGGCCAGCGCACTCCTTCTTATAAGCAGGCCCTCATGTTGAAACCCGGAGACGTCGCTATTGTCAGCGGAGCTCGCACTCCTTTTGGACGCTACTGCGGAAAAATCAAAGATTACACCGCGCAGGAACTAGGCGCGGTGGCGTCGAAAGCTGCCATCGAGCGCGCCGGAATCGGCCCCGAACACTTCGATCATGCAGTCTTCGGAAACGCGCAGCAGACCTCGGGTGACGCGCTCTATGGCGCGCGGCACGCCGCATTGCGCGCGGGATTGCCGATCGAGACTCCTGCACTGACGGTGAATCGGCTTTGCGGCTCGGGTATGCAGGCGATTGTCAGTGCGGCGCAGATGATCCAAACGGAAGAAGCGAAAATCGTGCTTGCAGGCGGAATGGAATCCATGTCGCAGGCGCCGTTTTCAATTCGCGGGCGCGACGGCTTCACGCTGGCTCCGGGCGGCAAGCTGGAAGACTCGCTGATGGTCGCGCTGCTCGATTCCTATTGCGGACTTTACATGGCGAACACCGCCGAACTTTACGGCGAGCAGCAAGGCATCACGCGCCAGGCGCAGGATGAATTCGCGTTGCGCTCGCAGCAGAAAGCCGATGATGCGTACAAAGCTGGACGCATCCAGGAGGAACTGACGCCAGTGCCGCTGCGGAATTCGAAGGGCGAGCCGACCGGAGAGATGCTGACTGAAGACGATCATCGGCGTCCGCAAACCACAATCGAAGGCCTGGCCAAGCTGCGCGCGGCGTTTGGCCCAAACTCAGGAAAGCCTGGAACCGTAACAGCGGGCAATGCCAGCGGAATCGTCGACGGCGCAGCCGCAGTCGTAGTCATGTCGCTCGATCAGGCGCAGCGCAGAAATCTGAATCCGCTGGGCCGCATTATTAACTGGGGAGTTGCGGGAGTCGATCCGAAGTTAATGGGGCGTGGTCCGGTTCCAGCGACGAAACTTGCGTTGCAGCGCGCGGGGCTGACTTTGGATTACATCGATCTGATCGAAGTGAACGAGGCTTTCGCGGCGCAGTATCTTGGAGTGGAAAAAGAATTGGGACTTGATCGCGAAAAAGTGAATGTGAATGGGGGAGCGATTGCGCTGGGGCATCCGCTGGGAGCGACCGGGACGCGCCTCGTGATCACCCTGCTGTATGAGTTGCGGCGGCGGAAGAAGAAGTANNATTGGCGGCGGGCAGGGGATTGCTATGGTGGTGGAGAGCTTTCAGTAGAAATCGTCGCTCATGCAAAGTTGTCGAAGGGCATCTATTGAGCGGAACCGCTGGTGCGCAAAAGGTTTTGTGGAAGGGCACGGCTTTAGCCGTGCCACTGAGATCTAAATGATCCGGGCTTTAGCCCCTGAGGGAGCTACGTCGCGCTGTGCTCACCGAAACAAGATAAACAGTGGATTGGCGTGCGGTTAGATAGGGCGGAAGCCGCTCTGCTTGTCGGGTTTCATCGTTGCGCATCTCCGGTGGAATTGCGGCAGCGGAGCCATGCCGCGGCTCTTCGCGCGATGGATGCTGAAGTTGAGTCGCTTTCAGGCCGGCTCAAAAATCTCGAAGGCCGCTGACCGCTCAAATGACGTTGCTCAATAACAACCGGCTCTCCCATTGGTTCGCCGCCGCTGTGCTTGTTTGGACGGCTTTGTTGTTTTTCTTGTTCATCCCGACTTTTCACTGGTTGTTGGGATTTTCGATCGTTAAGATAGCGGCATCTGCGGGCATCGGTTGTGCCGTGCAATTGGCGGTCACGCCGTGGTTTTTCTCTGCTCGGCCTACAGATCAGAACCCGTCTGGCAACGTTACCCAGCGAGCCATCGCGGCGATTGTCTGGTCTTCATTGAGTGCACTGCTGTTCTTTTATTACATCAGCCGCAACTGGCCCAATGACGTGCATGCGAGACAATTCCGAGACATCTTGTTCGGCACAACGATTGTGTTTGGTGTTGTGTGCCTGATAATAGTTGGTCTGATATCGCGTAAGCGTGGGAGATTGTGAGTTCATGAATATCAAAAAAGTCAGCGTTCTAGGTTGCGGTCTAATGGGCTCAGGTATAGCGCAGGTCTGCGCCACTGCTGGCTTCGATGTTACGGTGCTTGAAGTCGAGCAGAAGTATCTCGACAAAGGGTTTGCCGGGATTGAGAAGTCGCTGGCTAAGTTTGCGGAGCGTCCGGTGGAGAAGGGTGGGATTACTGCGCAGCAGAAGGACGAGATTCGCGCGCGGCTCAAGGGGACTACTAATAAGGCGGACCTCGCCGATTGCGACATCGTCATCGAAGCCATCATCGAAAACGTCGAAGAAAAAAAGAAGATGTACGCGTCGCTCGACAGCATAATAAAAAAGGAGGCCATCTTCGCCTCCAACACTTCTTCGATCTCGGTGACTGAGTTGTTGACGGCGGTGAAGCGGCCGGAGCGATTTATTGGGCTGCATTTTTTTAATCCTGTGCCGCTGATGAAGCTGGTCGAGGTCGTCAAGACGATTGCTACTTCTCCTGAGGTGTACGACTCGGCTTATGAGTTTGCCAAGAAGCTGGGCAAGGTTCCGGTGCGCACTTCGGACAAGACGGGATTCATCGTAAACCGGCTGCTGGTGCCTTATTTGCTCGATGCGATCCGGGCTTATGAAGAGGGNNTCGATCGAGGATATCGATAATGCTATGAAGCTGGGGTGCGGGTATCCGATGGGTCCGTTTACTCTGCTTGATTTTGTTGGGCTCGATACTACTTACTACATTACTCATGTGATGTATGACGAATTCAAAGAGCGCCGTTTCGCATCGCCTCCGCTGCTGAAGCGGATNNCGGATGGTGATGGCGGGGTGGTATGGGAAGAAGTCGGGACGCGGATTTTATGATTATTCGGATTCGGCGAAGCCGGTGGCGGGGAAGTTTTAAGGTCAGAGGTTAGAGGGCGGATTGCAGAGGTGGAAGACCCGCTCGGCGGATTTTCATTCGCTCGCTTCATATCTTGTACACTTCGCGGCGATGTCCTACGCGGAGGATCAGCACTACTACTCGCGCGTGTTCCAGAGAACAGATCAGGCGGTAATCTCCGACACGGTACTTCCAGAATCCGCTCAGGGTGCCTTGAAGTCTTGCTCCGATCTGTCGCGGATCGTCCAGTTTCTCGACGCGCTCGCGGAGAAAATTCAGAATTCGATCGGCAACAGGCCGGTCGAGCTTACCCAGTTGTTTCAGCGCGGTTGGTGAAACATCAACCTTCCAAGCCATAGCGCCGCATCACTTCTTCAAGTGGAATTGGCTTGCTCCGTCCCGAGCGCACGGCCGCCAGTTCCTTTTCGGCGAAGTAGATATCTTCAAGATCATCCAAGTATTGCAGGATAGCTTCCCGGGCATAGTAAGTCTTGGTGCGGCCGGTGCGCTTGGCGAGTTTCTCGAGGCGTTTTTCAATGTTTTCGGGAAGACGGATGGCTAGCATGGATCACCTCTTGCTATACAATTATAGCAGATGACCTTCTTGAGAATATGAGCCCTATAACGAGCGGCAAAACCGAAATTCCACACCGACGCAACTGGACGGTCACGGTAAAGCGGCTGGGCTGGGGACTTCTGGTAGGTGCAACGGTTGCTTCTCTGCCCTGGCTGGCCAGCAAGGGCGGGAATGTCGTACTGCTCATCATAGGCGAGATTCTGGGGTGGCCCGGGGCCATCTTTGCCTTGGCTTTCGGCGGCTGGAACGCTCGCCCCTTCGCCGCCATCTTGTATTATTCAGCGAACCTAGTCCTCTATATCGGGTTGACTTATTTCCTGCTGAGCCTGCGCGAAAAACGGAAACGGCGAAATCAGAGAAAGGTCTAGCCCAACTGCTTGAATCCGGTACAGGCACTAAATTTATGACCTACGAAAACATACTCCTCGAAAAGAAAAACGCCATCGCCTACGTGACCGTCAACCGGCCAAAAGTGCTCAACGCGCTCAGCCTCGCCACCGTGGACGAACTGGGCTCTGCTTTTCAGGACATCAAAGACGATTCCGCCATCCGCGTCGCGATCCTGACCGGATCGGGTGAGAAGGCGTTCGTCGCCGGCGCTGACATCGGCGAATTAGCCAAGCAGGACGCCGTCTCCGGCAAGAAGTATGCGCACAGCGGTCAGGCGGTGCTTGATCTGATTGAAAATCTGGGCAAGCCGGTGATTGC
>PLBX01000455.1:9951-10082 GCA_003135495.1 Acidobacteriaceae bacterium
TGGTGGGCAAGGGGCTGGCGATGCAGATGATTCTCGCGGGGGAGATGATTTCGGCGCAGGAGGCGCATCGGATCGGGCTGGTGAATGAGGTGGTGGCGGCGGCGGAGTTGATTCCTCGGGCGGAGGCGATT